>JBNMOZ010000113.1:0-11873 GCA_051276005.1 Bradymonadia bacterium
CGGGGCGAAGAGAGCACCCTGCGCATGAAGCCCGACTGCGCCGACTTGCCCTACTTCTTGCGGGCGTACTTCGCCTGGAAGATGGGCCTGCCCTTCGCATATCGGCAGTGCAATCGCGGCCGCGCTGGACGCCCGCCGACGTGCACCGAGATCCACCCCGCGACGATGGATCGACCCGCCGGCAAAGACGACGTCGAGGCCTTCGCCTGGTACGCCAACCGCAAGGTGCGCAACGGCGTGCACTCGGCCAGCGGGCGCACCCATCCCGACAACAACGAGACCGACTTCTATCCCATCCCCATGGAGCGCAAGTGGATTCGGCCGGGCACGCTCTTCGCCGATCCCTATGGCCACCTGCTCATCGTGGTGAAGTGGATGGCGCAGCCGATGAACGGCTACGGCGTGTTGATCGCGGCTGACGGCCAGCCGGATGGCACCATTGGTCGGCGGCGGTTCTGGCAGGGCTCGTTCTTGTTCGACCCGAGCACGAAGGACGTCGGCGCAGGCTTCAAGTGGTTCCGCCCGATCATTTGGCAGCGCAAAGCGGGCGAGAACGTCGTGCTGGAGAACGAGCAGATCAAGCGCCGCCCGGGCATCGCGCCGTTCAGCACCGCCCAGTACGAAGGCACGGCGGACGACTTCTACGACCGCATGAGCGCGCTCATCAACCCACGCCCGCTCGATCCGCTGGCGATGCAGCGGTCGCTGATCGCGGCGTTTGACGAGTCGGTTCGGCGGCGGGTCACCTCGGTGGCCAATGGTGTGCAGTGGGCCGACACCCACCGCAGCAAGACCGCGAAGATGCCCAAGGGCTACTCGATCTTCGAGACCACCGGGCCGTGGGAAGACTTCGCGACGCCCTCGCGCGATCTGCGCCTGCTCATCTCGATGGACACGGTGCTCAAGTTCACCGACAGCGTAAAGCGCGCCCCAGATCGCTACGGCCTGACGCCGCAGACCGTCGGCGCGGCCGTCGACACCCTGGTGCAGGCCCGCGATGTGGCGTTGTCGAAGCGGTCGATCACCTACATGGGCAGCGACAGCGCCGAGCGCACGCTGACCCTCAAAGAGGTGCTCGATCGCAAGCTGCGCTTCGAGATGGCCTACAACGTCAACGATTGCGTCGAGGTTCGCTGGGCCGAGTCGCCCGACAGCCCGGCGATGGGCAACTGCAAGATGCGCGCGCCCGCCGCCCAGACGCGCCGCATGGCCAAGTACCGCCCCTGGTTCTCCGATCGCCGCCGCCCGCCGCGCTAGGATCCACGCAGCCCGCATCCTGATCGCACCGGCCCTGATCGCGCCGGCCACACCGCAATACGATCTTGTCCATCGGCGTCCTACGCGGTGCACCCCTCTGTTGAGAGTGGGGCACCCCTGCGTTCGAGAACGCGGGGAGGGGCCGGCTATGAGGGTGGGGGCTCGACCGCACCTGGGCGCGGTCGAAGAGGCGATCGCTCTCTAGAACATCGCGAAGGCGGAGAAGACCAGCTCGGTCTCGTCGCGCTGGGTGAAGAACGTGTTCACCACGCCGTTGCGCAGCACGTTGCCGCCCTGCTCCACCGACACCGCGAAGTTGAACTTCGAGATGCTGTAGGTCACGTGGGCTTCCCAGTCGTAGACCTGCAGCCACACGCCCTGATCGCTCTGCTCCGAGGTGAAGCTGTCGCGGGAGTCGTACTTGCGAACGTAGGTCGTGCCCGTCGACGTACCGACGCCAATGCTGCCGGCCTTGGCGAAGCGCACGGCCGTGTAGTCGATACCCGCGCGCACGCCGGTGTCGATCTGCACGTTCATGGGACCGTTGAGGCCCGCGCGCTCGGCGAACGTGTGGGCGCGGTAGCGAAAGCGCGGGCTCAAGGCCAGCGACAGCCCCTTGACCGGCCGCAGCATGAACTGCACGCGGGCTTGGGGCGCGACGATCATGTCTTGCAGCTGGCTGTTGCGCGAGGTCGGCAGGAACACCGACAGCTCGTTGAGGATGCCCAGCTTTTGACCGCCACCAAGATCGACCGGCGTTCGCCAGGCCAGGCCGACGCGCGAGTCGAGCAGGCGAAACGCTGACTCGCCCTCTTCGGCGACGAAGCGCTGCACCAGGCCACCGGTCAAGAACACGCTCAGATCGGGGGTCACGCGGCCTTGGGCGCGCACCGCCCACACCGTCAGGTGGTCGTTCGCCGGGTCGTCGTCGACCACGGCCAGCTGGCGATACTGCACGAAGAGCAAGGTCGTGACCGGAAAGACCTCGCCCTTCTTCGCGGCGCCCGCGGCGTCCTGCACGTTCTGCAGACCCTGCGCGGCCACGAGGCCAGGCAGGAGCAGCGCGCTGATGAACGCCAGACGTGAGAAGACGCTGCGCATCAGAATGAGACGAAGTTGTTGAAGTACTCGTAGTACGCCAACAGGATCTTGAGGCCGTAGTTGTCGAGCGAATCGCTGGCGCCCGCGTTGAGCGACTCGTTGTATTCGCGCAAATACTGGTAGCTCACCGGGCTGCGCGACTTGCGCGAGACCAGGTGCCAGTTGCGGTCGGGCAGGAACGTGTAGACGAACTGCTCGCCCTCGAAGACGAAGGTCTGCTGCGGGTTGTCAGGGGCGTTGGCGAAGTCGTAGGCGTCGTCGCCGTAGGCCTCGCGCATCTCCATCTCGTTCTCAAAGCGCTCGATGGCGATGCGCTCCTTCGTCTCGATGCTGCCCACCAGGTTGGTGTTGCTGGTCGAGGCGAAGATGAGCAGCGCGTAGTACTTAAACCACGCGAACGTGTCGTAGTTGGCGCCCAACATGTTGTCGAGCACGCGCTGCGAGAGGGCCAGGTTCTGAGAGCCGAACGGCGCGTCCCACAGGCTCACGTAGGTGGCCACGTTGGGGCTGTAGTAGACGTCCTGCAGGTCCATGAAGGCCAGGGTCGAGAACAGCTTGTCGATGATGATGCCCACCCGAAGGATGTCGCCGTAGAACGGGTCGAACTCCGTCTGGTAGTTGCGGAAGCTGGCGGGCTGGTTGATGACCGCGTCGTAGAACGCGATGTTCATGCTCACGGCCGCCGAGACGTCGTTGTAGAAGTCGGTCGCGACCTCGTCGTACTCCTGATCGGTCTTCACGTCGGCGCCGCCGACCTGGTCGAGGCGCTTGAGGGTCTCTTGCACGCCGCCGCCGCCCCAATCGAACAGGGCCAGGTGCCACATGCGCTGGATGTCGTACATCGAGCCGTAGACCTGACCGACGTAGCCCGAGGTGTCCCAGAACTTTCGGTAGGCGCGGCGGTTGCGCAGGTTGTACAGCCAGTCGTAGCGCTCGATGGCGTTGAGCGTGATCTGCGCGGGGGTGATGCCCAGGTCGTGGGCGCGGCACAGCGGCGAGAGGATGCGGTGCTCGTCGGTGCAGTAGAGCAGGTCCTTGCTCATGGCCTCTTCGCGGACCGACTCGGAGCCGTAGATCCACTTGAGCGCCCACTGGTCGTAGTCGCCCCAGGTGCGGTGGTGCGTCCGAGCTTCCTCGGCTTGCGGGCCGTCTGGGGGATCGGCCGAGTCGGCGCCGGCCTCTTCCCAGCTTGTGACGTAGTCCATGACCGACGAGCTGACCTGGCCCTTGTGCATGTGCTTGGCGTCGACCGAGCCGTAGAAGTTGTGGCGCAGGCTCAGGTTGTGACCGAACTCGTGGATGGCGACGTTGAAGACGACGGCCTCGAGGATGCGATCGCGGTACTCGGCGTCGCTCTCCCAAGCGAAGCTGCCTTCGCGGTCGACGCAGCGGCGTGCCCCCAGCGCGATGGCGTTGATCGCGTCGTTGGGATCGAAGGTGTAGATGCTCTTCGTCGAGAAGAGGAAGTCCTTCATGTTCTTGAGATCGGCGTGGTTCTTCTTCCAGTCGCGCATCTTGTCGGTGAACTTCAGCTGCGACTCGATGCCCTCGCGGGTGTGCAGGGCGTTGTGACCAAACGGGTTCTCGCCGTCCATGATCCCCTGCATCTCCTGCTTGAACTCGGTGTCGGTCTCTTGCATCTCTTGGAGCTGCTGGAAGGGCACCTCGGCGGAGCGGTATACGAAGCGGTTCCACGGCGGGTAGCCGTAGCGCAGCTCCGGCAGCACCTTGTGGTAATCATTGCGAAACTCGGCGCGGGCCGGCTGCGGCACGAAGTCGTCGCCCGAGCCATCGGACTGGGTCGACTCCATCACGCGGCGCATCTCGGCGAACAGTTGGCTGCTGAGCCGCGGTGACTGCTTGCATTGGATCTCGGTCTGCGACTGGACCGCTGCGCAGTCTGCCTCCTCGTCGGCCTGGCAGTCGTTGAACGCGGCTTCGGCTTCGAGCCGGCAGCGCACCGAGTCGCCGGGCGCGACGGTGGAGCCTTCGTCGCAGGCGATGTCTTCCCAGGCCTTGTCGGCGTCTGGCTTGAGCAGGCCACCGTGCTGGTTGAGGTAGTCCTCAATGTAGAACCGGTAGCGGTCGAGGCCGACGTTGTACAGGTTGAGCGAGGCGCTGATGATCTCGCCCGTGCGCGGGTCGCTGACGCTGGGGCCATAGCCCAACAGGCCTGTCGTGGTGTCGATGCTGTGATGCCAGATCGCGAAGCTGTAGCGCGGATCGCCATAGGTGGGGCGCTCGCAGTTCTCGGGGATCTCGGCGGCGCCGTTGTCTTGGTTGAGGCAGTCCTTGAAGTCGAAGCGCAGCGTGGCGCCGGCCTCTTCGAGGACGCGGTTCGTCTCGGACGCGATGCGCAGGTACATGGGCTTGTAGTTCGTCGGGAAGCCTTCGTGGAAGTAGAAGACGACCGGGTCGTCGCTGGCCCGCTTGGGGTTCCAGCGATGCAGCAGGTTGGTGCTGCCCACCAGGCCCGAGTCGTGATCGCGGAAGGTCGAGCTGCTCTGGAAGGCGCCGTACTTCTTGTTGACCAGGGCCTTCTCTTCGATGACCTCGGGCACAAAGTCGCTCTCGCCGCGGCGGAAGAACGCGAAGCGATACTGCACGTTGCCGGTCTGGGCGTCGCGCTCATACAGATGCAGCAGATCGGTGCAAATCCAGCCGATCCAGTTCATCTGGTAGGTCACGTCGATGGTGAAGCTGAGGTACTGCGCCTTGGCATCCCACTGCACGCTGTCGGGCACCAGGTGTGACGCCGTCGGCACTGAGCACAGGTTGGCGTACAGGCCATAGACCCACAGCAGCTGGCTGGCGGGCTCCATGTTGGTGTTCTCGAAGTCGACCTTGAACTGCTGACGCTCACGCCAGGGCAGCTCGGTGTTCTCTTCGAGGAAGTTGGTGCGCTCGCCGTCGAGGCTCTCGCGCAGCTTCACGTCGACGTGGCCGCCCGTGAACTCGAACATGACGCGCTCGGCCTGGGTGGCCAGATCGTCGTTGGAGTCGTCGGGCCGATCCTCTTGGATCGAGCGGCCGTCGAGCACCTGGAGGGCGCCCTCTTGAAAGCGGAACTTGACGTAGCGCAGGTCGCTCTCAAGGCCCGGGAAGATCACGTCGCCCATCACGTTGGGCGCCGAGGTCTTCACCGTGGTGACCTTGAACAGCCAGCCGTCATCGGCGGGCGCGTCGTCGCCCAAAAGCGGGTTGTTGGCGGTCAGATCGAGCTTGTCGAGGTAGACCGACTCGTCTTGGAGGCCGTTGCGGATCGGGCGATGGTCCACGCAGCTTGCGAGCAAGCCGGCGGTCGCCGCGATCAGAGTCAGGGCAGTATTCTTCATCTGTTTGCTCTTCCTCATCGCCAGATATCCACTCGAACGGCGCGCCCGTTGACGGTCACGAAGCTGACGCGGTTGGTCAGCGACGCGACGGCGTCGAGCACGTTGCCATTGTCGGAGTAGTTGAAGACGATCTCGCACTCGCGATAGGCGTCCACGCCGATCTCGGCGACGTAGGCTTGCACCTTCTCGCGGATGTCATCGCCGTAGCTGATCTCAAGCCCGGGGCACAGCGACATGGGCTGCTTGAAGCCGCCCGTGCCGATGCGGCCGATGAGCCCGTCGGCCTCGACGTAGGCGATGAAGCCGGCCTCACGGCCCGACAGCTGCACCACGTTGGCCGGGACCCACTCAAACCGCTCGCCGCGAATCTGGCGCAGGTAGCCGTTGCGATCCTCGATGGGGTTGCCGGGCACCGTCAGCGCCATCTTCTCCATGGTGCCGGGCTGCGACAGCTGCACCTGCATGGTGTTGAGCTGGCGATCCCACTCGCCGGTCTCGATGCCGTCGCCGTTGAGGGCGAAGGGGTTTTGCTCGGGGGCCCAGGTGCCCAAATCGGAGCTGTAGTAGGGGTAGGTCGGCATTTGGAAGCCCAAAGGCTCGCGCAGGCTGTCGTTCCAGCTGACCAGCAGCTCGTCGATCTCGCTGTAGCCGCGGCCGATGGTGATGGCCGTGATGGCGCCGTAGTTGAGGCTGTACTGCACCGTCAGGCGATAGGGCACGCCGGCTTCGATGAAGTGCGCGTAGCCGATGACCCACTTGCGATCGTCGGTGTTGCGGAAGGCCTTGTAGACCGTCGGGCCGGTGACCTTGCCATAGGTGAAGTGATCGATGACCACGTCGACGAACGGCTCGATGATCCAGGTGGGCTCGATGATCTTGGGGTCGACCATGGCGCGCTCTTGGGGGCTGAGCGCGGCGTAGGCGGCCTGGACCTGGGCGATGACCGTGTTGTTCCAGTTCTCCTGGCCGGTCGGGCCCTCCCAGTACAGCTGCTCGATGGGCGAGGCCACGTCGGCGAGGGAGTCGGGCACGTCAAAGGTGAAGGCGAGCAGCGGATGGCTGGGGCCTTCTTCGGCTTCGGGCTGCGGCTCGGGCTGCGGCTCGGGCTCGGGCGCATCGGGCTCAGGCGCTTCGGGCTCGCCGGCCTCAGGCTGCGGTGCATCGGGCTCAGGCGCTGGCGCATCGGGCTCAGGCGCAGGCGCATCGGGCTCAGGCGCAGGCGCATCGGGCTCAGGCGCAGGCGCCTCGGGCTCGACCGGGGGGTCACCGCCGCCTGGCATCTGCGGGGCGTCGTCGCCCTCTTTGATCGGGAAGGTGATCGCGCCGCGGATGCGCTCAACCAGGCGGATGCGATAATCCCAGGCCAGGTCGACGGGCACGAACTCGCGCACCGGCGCGTTGAGCGTGCGGGTCACGGTCATGCTGACCAGCTCGTCGTCGTCGTTGGGGCGCGCGCCGTCAAGCAGCACGCCGGTGTCGCTGACGCGGCGCTGGAAGGCCAGGTCGACGCCGTTGAACACGACGCTCACCGCGTCGCGCTGGGCGTAGACGTCGTAGCCGACGCGATCGAGGGCGCCGGTGTCGTCGCCAATGCAGCCGTTCTTGAAGTCGCCCCAGGTCAGGGTGGTCGACATGTCGATGGCGCAGCCCGGCACCGAGGCGCTGGTCAGCGTCGGCGAGAGCACGTCGCCGTCTTCATCGTCGAAGGCGAAGGCGACCGACGTCTCAAAGGCCGCGACGCGCACGGGCTCGATGATGACGTACTGCACGTAGCCGTCGGCCGAGAAGTTCACGATGACGCCCGAGTCGATCATGTACAGCTGCGTGTCTTGCCGCTCTTCCTGAGCCTGCTCGCTCGTATAGAACGTGTTGCAGATCTTGGTGGCGAGGCAGTCGTATTCGGGATCGACGCTGTGGTTGAAGAACGTCGCGCGGATGGCGCGGTACATCTTGTTGATGTTGTCGTTGTTCATCCAAGCGTTGGGCTTGTTGGCCTGCTCGGCGCGGCTCGTATACTGGTCGAGCACCTGATCGCCGATGTGAATGCGCTCGCGCAGCTCGAAGGTGATGGGCACCGATATGGCTTCGCCTTCATCGTCGACGGCGGGCAGCAGCGTATCCATCGTGCCCAGGTACTGGGAGTAGGCGACGATAGACTCGAGCAGGCGGGTCTCGGTGTTGATGAAGGCGATCACCTCGTCGAGGGGCCCCCAGGTCAACGCGTTTGAGTACACCTGTGGATCGCAGAACTTGCCGTCCTCGGGCCGCCCGATCAGATCGTCGGCGTGCTGCGCGGTGCCATCGGGGTTGCGCAGCGGGACGCCGCCGACGCTCACGTCGGGGATCACCGGGGCGCGCACGATGTCTTGAATCAGCAGCTCGTTCTCGCGCTCAGAACAAAAACGCGCGCGACCGGCGTTGTCATTCGTGCCGGCGGTGCTGCCGAAGTTCTGCTCGCCATCAGCGACCCAGGGGTTGTTCGCCGTCCCCGCGTTCGACGCGACGGGATCCCCCGCCGCCGGTGTGTAGATCTCGGTCGGGCCGTCTTCACAGCCCATGAAAAGTCCGGCTGAGAGCAACATCGGCCCCAGCACAGTGATCCTGCGCATGCAGTTCCCCCTCTATGACATCCGTATTTCGCGCCGCCAAGGCGCCTTCAAACAGATGCTCTTACGTGTAGGTATCTAGAAAACACGGGACCATACGTAGGTTTAGCAGGGTTGCCAAGTTTGCTGAATCTCATATGTGACCCGCGGCATCCGGGTGGGCTGGCTGGTGGGGATCCACGATTCGGTCGGCCGGATGTCTCATGGGGGTCTGATTGGGGTCTGATACCGGGTCTGATATCGGGTCTGATATCGGGTCTGATATCGGGTCTGAGGGCTGCGCGACGCCAACGGGACGCCGCGCTTCGTCGGCCGCTATCTGTGCTTGGACGGCTGCTTGGTCGAGCCGGAGGGGGCTGGACGGGTGATGATCGACGCGGCGTGCTCCGGCTGCGCCTGCCCATGCGCGGCGGCGTAGCAGGTCGGACACGCTCGCGCTTGCGCACGAATCTGCATGCCGAAGCCCCCCGGATCGGTGACGAGGTGGCGGCGTTTGCGTTGCGGCTTCTTGCTGCGGGGGCGCGCGTGCTTGGCGCGGGCGGGCTGCGGGTCGGGTGCTTCGGTCTGAGCGAAGCGACGCATGGGGAAGATCCATCGCATTGAAGCGACGACAACGAGATGAGAGGGGGTGCGCGACAGCGCGACCTCTCCACACAACTGACAACGGAACATGAGAACAGCCGACGACCGCAGCCCGTGATGGGCGGCGGGTACCCTGCGACGGGCTGTGGGGCCGCAGGCGATAAAGGCCCGAACATCGGGCCCGGAGACGGTAGCGAAGATGGCGGGTCTCGACAACCCCACTTGGCGCGCGAACCGCCCCGCTTTGGTGCGGGGATCCCCTATAGTGGCGCAGAATCGAGACAGTGGCGCAGAATCGAGTTCGGAGATCTGCATGATGCGTATGATGTTGATGGTGTGGCTTGTCCTGGCTGGCCTGGGCTGTGACGACCCGGCGAGCGCGCCGAATCAACCGGCGCCCGCAGCCACCGCGTTGCGCTTGGCCTTCCCCGGCGACGTCGACGGCGTGGTCTGCAACGGCCGCGCGCTCAGCTGTCTGTCGGGCGCGCGCACCGGCGGGCTCTGTCTGATCGATCTCGACCCCCGCGCGCAGAGCTGGCCCGACGCGGTGGTGCTGTGCCAAGGCGTGCAGGCCGAACCGCTGTTTGCGCCGGTCATCCCGGTGGTCTTCAAGGACGGGCTGCCCATCTGGACGCCCAACCTCGACGCCGACGGCCAGGTCATGGCCAACGCCGAGAGCACGGCGCTGGGCATGGCGTTCCTCTCGCCCTATCTGACGGCCACCTGGCCCGAGACCGCCCGCGCGGTGCTGGGCCAGACGCAGGCCTCGCCCTACTTCGACGATCTCGTGACCGCTGTCTCGGCCAAGGACCTCGAAGGGGGCGCCCGCGCGCTGCCGCCCCTCGCTGCCGACGTCATCTCGCAGGCCAGCCTGACGCAGACCAGCCTGACGCAGAGCCAGCAGGCGCTGTCAGACTCCGAGCGCAGCTTCGGTATGGACAACATCAAGGTCGAGCGCACCAGCGGCTACATCACGATGGACAGCCGGCTGGGCACCTCGGTCGACCATGTATGCGTGCTCTATGCCCTCAACGAATGCGACGTGCAGAGCGAAGTCGACCTGGCGGCCGTCGGGGGCGCCGACACCTTCACGAAGGCCAAGCTCGGGCAGACCTTCGTGCCCGCCAAGAGCGTCTTCAACCTGCAGGTGTTGGCGAGGACCGCCCTGCGCGAGCTCTTCGGCGATCTGATCCCCAGCGCCGACCTTGAGACCTTCCGGCTCGAGCCGGGCCGCGTGCACGACATCCAATGCTACAGCGGCAGCCTGGGCCTGCTCGACGAGGCCGACGCGCGCGCCGACCAGATCCTGATCGACGCCGAGCCCGACGGCCGCTACTTCGTCAACTACGCGCGGGTCGCCAACCTCATCTCGGTGGCCCTCGACACCTTGCGCCTCTTCGTCGACTTCGACGCCTTCGAAGACCAGAGCGACATCGCCAAGTCGGTGGCCACCTGCGCTCAAGCGTCGCTGGGACCGGCCTTGGCGGTGGCCGACGGCACCACCCGCGAGGCCTGGTTCGACCTGCTCAAGACCGTGCAGACCTGCGCCATCAAGCGCCTGGGCGTCGTGCTCGCCAAGCGCGGCCTGCACGCGGTCGCGCTCTGGGTGTTCGACTTCGCCCTGGGCGGCGGTGGTGGTTGGGTCGGCAAGGTCAGCCGCGCTGGCATGATCCTCGATCGGGTCGTGGGCATGACGTTGACCATGTCGCCGGTGCAGCGCCTGTTGCTGGCCCAGAGCGTCGACTTTGACGCGTGCGCGCCGTGTGTCGATGAATGCGACGCCGACGTCTGCACGGCCGATCTGCAGCTGCGATCCTGCGTGCAAGTGGATGACTGCACCGTGCTGCGCGAGGCACCCACCCCGTGCGGGGATGGGCTCGCTTGCGACGCTGATGTGGGCGCCTGCGTCGCCTGCGGCGGCTTGGGCCAGGTCTGCTGCCCCGACGCGATCTGTGACGGCGGCTTGGGCTGCGACGACGGCGAGTGCGCCTCGGGCTGCCGCGAGGAGTGCCCGGCCAACGGCATCACCCGCTGCGCATCGCGCGGCGCAATGCAGATCTGCGCCGAGCATGATGGCGATCCCTGCCTCGAGTGGGGCGCGGCCGAAGACTGCTCGGTCGGCGAAGCCTGCGAGGGCGACGCGTGCGGACCGCCGAGCTGCGAAGACGAGTGCCGCTTTCCCGACGCGCTGCGCTGCGCCGAGTTCGGCGACGCCATCGAGGTGTGTGGTCAATGTGACGACGATGGCTGCACCGACTGGTGCCCCGAAGCGGAGTGTGACGCCGGCTTGGAGTGCACAGATGAGGCGATCGCTGAGTGTGTCTGCGCTGAGGACAGCCCCGACCTGCCCAACGCACACCCCGGCCAGGTGCTCGGCGATCTCACCGACGACGGCGTCTCACACGTCGAGTCGAACAGCCTGTGGCCGGCCCGCGATGTCGACATGATCAGCGCCTACGTGCAGGACACGATTCGGGGCACGCTCGTGCCGACGATCGCGGTCACCGGCGCCGCGCCTGATTTGGTCTATGACG
Organism: Bradymonadia bacterium; assembly: GCA_051276005.1. Taxonomy (GTDB): domain Bacteria; phylum Myxococcota_A; class Bradymonadia; order UBA7976; family UBA1532; genus JBNMOZ01. Next base: position 11,416 of record JBNMOZ010000113.1, read on the forward strand.
TGTGCATCGCGTTCGCCTGCGATCCCGAGGTCAACAGCGGCGAGCCCAGCTCGGTCAGCTGTGATGAAGGCGTGCGGACCACACGAGACGGCGCGCCGGCGTGCTGTGTGTTGAGCCAGAGCGGCGATGTGACCGTCGACATCGACATCAACTGCACGCTGGGCGGGTTTCGGGATGACAGCGGGACGGCGACGGCGTACGTCGAGGCGGTTGATGGCAGTCAGTGCGCACCGCCTTTGCGGCTGACGCTGACGGGCGGGCGGGACTGATAAGCCACGGAGTTGCGCCTGGAGTGGACTCTCATCGTCCAGGTCATCGGCGACGCGGGGTCAGACCCTGAAGGATCCCCACGAAATCGGCGCGTGGGCGACGCGGGGTCAGACCCGGACACTTGATCCCAGCGAAGAAACCCCATGCGGCTTGCCCAGCCGCCTGAAAATTCGCCGAAAGTGTCGTTG
>JBNMOZ010000114.1:0-11870 GCA_051276005.1 Bradymonadia bacterium
CGACGATGTCCTCGGGCCGCTCGGTGGCCAGTGAGACCTCTTTGACGATGAGCGAGCGGGCCTGCTCGAGCATCTGCTTCTCGCCGTAGCTGAGATCCTTGGTGCCCCCGAGGAAGACCAGATCGCGGAGCACCTCGGCGATGTCGTGCACCGAGCCCGAGCGCAGCTTGTCGCTGTACACGCGATAGCGCCGGTTCCACGTCTTGTCCTTGGGCTGCTGACCCTCTTGGCGGAGGACGGCGTAGATCGCCGGGATCTCATCGCGCGGCGTCACGCCACGCAGGCCGACGCTCTCGGCTTTGTCGATCGGGATGCGCACGATCGCCCCCGATTCCATGGCCAAGGTGTAGACCCTCAGCGAGGTCCCAGCGACCTCCAAGGTGCCGATATCGGTGATCTTCCCGACGCCGCGGCCCTGGTAGACGGCCATGTCGCCGACTGCAAACTCCATCATATTTACCCTCAAGGCCTACATGCGCGCACATGTCGTTGGCGCAGGTGATCCATTCAATCACTTCCGCTCACGGTCGACAAGCGGTAGCGCAGCCAGGTCCTTGATGTGGTACGCCTTCTGCGTCTCGTCCACTGCCATTGCTCGGTCCCCGACTGCCCGCCTCCTCCTATATTGACGCGATCCTCGGCCCCAATGGGCGCCTCGCGCATGCCCGCGCCGGTTTCGAGCATCGCCCCGGTCAGTTGGCGATGGCGGCGGCCGTCGATGACGTGTTGCGCACGGGGGGTGTGCTGCTCGCAGAGGCCGGTACCGGCACCGGCAAGACCCTCGCGTACCTTGTGCCGGTGCTGTTTTCGGGGCGCAGGGTGGTGATCAGCACCGCGACGCGACCGCTGCAGGCGCAGATCGCCCAACAAGACGTGCCCCGCCTCGCTCAGGACGCCGGTCGGATGCTGCGCGTCGCGATGCTCAAGGGTCGGCGCAACTATCTGTGTTTGCTGCGCCTCGACCAGATGGAGCCGACCGACGACCTTGAGCTGCGCGCCCAGCAGGCGACGATTCAGGCCTGGCGCGAAGAGACCCCCGACGGGGACCGGTCGGGCCTGGCGCACGTGCCCGAAGACGCGCCGATCTGGGCGTCGCTGACCGTGGGCGGGGATGCTTGTTTGAAGACCCGGTGCGCGTTCTACGAAGAGTGCTTCGTGACCCGGGCAAAGAAGCGCGCGGCCCAGGCCGACGTAATCGTCGTCAATCACCACCTGTACTTCGCCGACGTGGCGCTGCGCGCGGCGGGCGGATCGGCGGTGCCGGATCACGACACGGTCATCTTCGACGAGGCGCACGCGGTGCCCGAAGTCGCGGGCTTGTTCTTCGGGCGGCGGGTCGACAGCGGACAGGTCGAGCGCCTGCTGGCCGACACCCGCACCGCGCTGAGCCCCGGGCTCGTGGCCCCTGCGCGCACCCGGGCTCGGGCCTTCTTCACCCATGTCCGCCCCGCCGAAGGGGGCCGCGCGCACTGGGATCCCCACGACGTCGCGCCCGAAATCGAAGCCGCCTTCCTGGCCCTGGACGATGCCTTGGACGGCCTCGCCAGCACCCTCGACGCTCTGGAAGAGGAGACGCCTTCGATCGCGCGATTGCGCGCTCGATTCGGCGAGATACGCAATGCGCTGAGCACGTTCTTCGCGCCAGATCATCGAGACGCCACGGTCTGGTTCTGCGAAGGACATGGGCCGGCGGGCGCGGCTTTGTCGATGCAGCCGGTGAGCCCCGCAGAGCACCTGCACGATCGGCTCTTCGATCGCATGCGCGCGGTGGTCGCGGTGTCGGCGACGCTCGCGGTGGGCGACGATTTTGAGTACGCCCGGCGACGCCTCGGTGCGCCGCTCGACGCGCAAACTCTGCGGTTTGACAGCCCGTTCGACTACTCGACACAGGCCCGCCTGTATTTGCCGACCCACCTGCCGCCGCCGACCGACGCGAACTATCTGCCGGCGTTGGTTGAAGAGGTTGGGCACCTCTGCCAGCTGACGGGCGGGGGCGCGTTGGTCTTGTTCACGAGCCTGCGCGACATGCGGGCCGCGTTCGAGGGGGCGCGCGGGCGAATCAACTTTCCGCTTGAGATGCAGGGCCAGGCGCCGCGCTCGACGCTGCTCAAGCGCCTGCAGACCGTGGCCGGCACGGTGCTCTTCGCGACCTCCAGCTTCTGGACGGGCGTTGATGTGCCCGGCGACGCGCTGTCGTGCGTGATCATCGCGCGCCTGCCGTTTGGGTCGCCGGCCGATCCCGTGTTGCAGGCCCAGCTCAACGCGGCCCGCGAAGCTGGGCGCGATCCATTCGAGTCGGTGCAGCTGCCCGCCGCGGCGATCACGCTCAAGCAGGGCGTCGGCAGGCTGATTCGCACGAGCCGGGATCGCGGCATCGTCGCCGTGCTCGACGGGCGCCTGAGCCAGCGTCGCTATGGCCCGGCTCTGCTCGCGGCGCTGCCCCCCATGCCGCGCATCTCACGCCCGGTCGATTTGATGGCGTGGTGGCATTCGGGCCGGGCGGACGTATGATTGCTACGCGATGACTGCCCCCTCCCAGCCCCCGTCTGAGCCCCCGTCCGAGCCCCCGTCCGAGCGGCACGCGGCCGACTTCGAGTTGGCGCAGGGCTGTGTCGCGGGCAAGCCACGCGCGCGCCGCGATCTGGTGCAGCGCTATCATCGGGCAGTGCGCCAGTCGATCAGCTTCCTGTCGGGGGCGCGCGGCGGGCGGGTCGCGGCGGCCGACGTCGATGATGCGGTGCAGCAGACGTTTCTGGTGGTCTTCAAAGACGACGCGGCCGTGCTCGCGCGCTGGGCTGGGCGATCGAGCCTGCGCACATATTTGGGTCGCATCGCCGAGCGCGTCGGCATTCGCCACTTTCAGCGCCTGCTCACTCACCACGGTCGATTTCGCCTCGATCTCGACACGCCCACCAAGAGCGGCTCGCGCATCGAGCGGGTCAGGGATGACGGGCCCATGCCGCCCGAGCGGATGATCGAAGATGAAGAGCGCGACCGCCTGCGCGACGCGATCCTCGATCGGCTGAGTGAGAAGGGCCGGCAGTACTACGACTACCTGTTCGTGCAGGAGCTCGACCCCGGTGAAGTCGCGCAAATGGAGGGCACGACCGCCAATAACGTCTACCAGTGGAAGAACCGCATCGCGCGGGTCGCCGGTGAGGTGTTGCGCGACTCGGGGTATGACGGATGACGCCGCGGCAGGCTCACGAGCTCGAGACGAGAGCGCCATCTAAGGCGGCGCCCCAAAATGGTGTGCTTCGTAAGAATTGGGGTGCCGAGGGGCACTGTATTGCCCTGGAGCGTGCTCGATGACCCTGACCGATGAACAGCGAGGCGAGGCCTTCTTGCGTGACGGTGCATCGCTGAAGGCCGATGCGCCGCCGTGGCTCGACGCCATCGTCGATGGCAGAATCATTGCTGCGATCGTCGAACCCCTGGTTCCCATCGCGGCACACCCCGCTTTTACTGAGCGCGAGGAGGTCTCGCCCGGTCGCTGGGCGGTCGCCCGCGCCCTCACCACCGACGCCGACATCAGTGACTTCGTGGCCGCCGTCGAGCGCGCGGCGCGAGGGGGGCGCGCCGGGATCGCCATCAGCGCCGGCACTCTGGGCGCGCGTGGGCCGCTGGGTGATGCGCCGCATGATGCGCTGCGTCTGTGTGCAGACCTGGCCGGCCGCGCGGGCGTGCTCATTGATCCATGGGTCCACCGCGTGGTGGGCGGCCCGGCCGAGACCTTGGGCGGTGGGCGTCTGAGGCTCTCAAGGCCGGTGACCTCGCGTCTGCGCTGGGTGGGCATTGCGGCCATCGTGGCCCTGGCCGGGGCGATCGTGCTGGGCATCAACCTGCGCCAGCCGCCCGTGCCGCCCGCCGGCTATATTTATGTGTTCGGACAGCGCGCAGCCGAGCGCAGCGCCGCCCCGCCCAGCGCGCTCCTGCGCCGCAATGACGGCGTCCAAGTGACGATCGAGGGCGATCCTGGGCAGCACGCCAGCCTGATCTTGCTCGACTCTGACGGGCGGCTCAGCCTGCCCGACTCGGCCGCGATCAACGTGGCGCTGACAGCGGAGCGGCCACGCATCAGCTCGACCTTCACCTTCGATGGGCGACCCGGGCAGGAGCGTTTCATGGCGGTGTTCTCGCCGGCGCCGCTGGTGGATCTGCCGGCCATCGTCGACGCGCTCAACGCCCGCAAGACGACCGATCTTGCGGCGGTCCGCGCGCACGTGCCCAGCGCCTATCTGGTGGCGGCCGATCCGGTCGAGCACGCGCCTTGAGGGCGAATGGGTCGATGCGCCGCGCGCTGTGCTTGGCCGCGCTGTGCTTGGCCGCGCTGGTCGGCGGTGTTGGCTGCGCAGATGTGCCGACCATCGACGCCGCCGAGGAGGCGTTCGACGCCAAGAACTATCCCAGCGCTGCGATGCTGTTCGAGGCCGCCCTTAAAGAGGTGCCGGCCGGTGAGCAGCCTGGCGTACGTGCGCGTCTGGGCCTCACGCTCAGCTTCTTGAAGGGCCGCAACGCCGACGCCGAGCGGCATTTGCAGCGGGCCGTATCAACCGGCGATCCGGTCACGGCGGCGCTGGCGAACCGCTACCTGGGGCGATTGTGGGCAAACGCCGGCAAAGTCGACGCGGCCACCGCAGCCTATGACGCGGCGCATGCGTGGCTGTCAGAGCATGGGCCCGAGATCGACCTCATCAAGCTGCAGGTGCACCGCGCCGCGCTCGCGTGGCAGCGCGACGACTTCGAACAGGCATGGCGCATCTACGCCGACGTGTATCAGCGCGCGACGACCCACGAGGCGCCGTCACTGCAAGCCAATGGCCTCGACGGCATGGCGATGCTGCTGGGCTACGCCGGCGAGTTCGAGGCTGCGGAGGGGCTCTACGCGCAGGCCTTGCGCATCTACACCGCCGCGGGACGCACGACGTCGGCAGGGCGCGCGGCCGGCAACCGGGCGTTGTTCGCCATCGCCGATGGCCGAGTCGGCGACGCCCGCGCCCTGGCCGACGCGGCGTTGGCCACCGGCAAGGCAACCGGCATGATCGCGCTGGGCCTGCAGGGTCAGTTGATTCACGCGATGGCCGACATCGAGCAGCAAATGTGGACCGAGGCGTTCACGGCCGCCCAGAAGGTGGTCGTCGCGGCGCCGAAGGACGGGCTGGGCGCGTACTTCGCGCAAGAGGCCCACGTCGTGGCGCTTCAGGCGCTCAGCGGCGCGAAGCAATGGGGGCGATTCGACAAGCAAATTCGAGGCTTCAAGCCGACGAGCGTCGAGAACCAATCCCTGGTCGAGACGCTGCGCGCGCGCCGGGCCCTGGCCGCCTTAGACGCCGACGCGGCCCGCGCTCACCTGACGTTGGCCATCGCAAAGTTTGAGGCCGTGCGCGGCTCCCTTGGGGTGGAGCATCTGGGATCGGTCTTCACGCGCGAGCGCACCGTCGCCTACGAGATGCTCATCGGCTTGCTGGTCGACGCGGGCGACGTCGACGCGGCGCTGCGGGTGATCGGCAGCGTGAAGGCCCGCGCTTTCGCGGCCGCGTTGAGCGATGAGGCGCCCGCAATCGAATCAGATGAGCGCGCCGACGCGCCGCCGGTCGGTCTGCCGTCTGCGCGGGTGATTCAACGCGCGCACCTGCGGTTTGCGTTGGCCCCCGCACCGGCTGCGGCCGATCCTGCGGTCCTGCGCGCCGCGCTGCCCTCCGACGTGGCGCTCATCGAGTACTACGCGCTGCCCGACCGGCTGCTGGTGTTTTGGATCGACGCCGGCCAGGCGCAGGTGCGCAGCGTGGCCGTGACGCGGTCGGCGCTGACGAGCACCGTCGACGCGATGCTGACCGGGATTCGCAATGGCGGCACCGATCATGATGCGCCGATGGCCAAGCTGGGCGGCTGGCTGCTTGGTCCCATCGCCACCCAGTTCAATGACGCGCAGGCGGGCAAGGGCCTGCAGGCGCTGGTCGTGGTGCCGCACGGCCCGCTGCACCCGATCCCGTTCGAGGCGCTGCCCTGGGCCGGCGCGCTGCTCGTCGATCGCGTCGCGGTCGTCTCGGCGGCCAACCTGACGGCGGTCCAGAGCGCATTGACCGCCCCGCCTCGACCGCATCGCACCGTGCTCGCCGTGGGCGATCCGCGCAAGAACCTGCCGGGCGCTCGCCGTGAGGCCGAAGAGGTCGCCCGTCGATTCGGCAGCACGGCGTTGCTGGGCTCGGCCGCACAGGAGTCGGTGGTCAAAAAGGCCATGCTTGGTGTCGACGTGCTGCATTTTGCCGTGCACGGCGTTCGGCCAGATCCCAACGCAGCGGCATACCTCGAGCTCGCGCCCGACAGCAGCCAGGACGGTCGGCTGTATGCCGATGAGCTGGCCAATGAGCGGTTGTCGGCGGCGCTGGTGGTGCTCTCGGTCTGCGACTCAGCGCGCGGCCGACCCAACCGGGGCGATGAGATTGTGGGCGTGATCGATCGCGCCTTCCTGCGCGCTGGCGCCCGGTCGGTCATCGCGAGCCGATGGCCCGTACACGATGCGGCGAGCGTGCTCTTCATGCGGCACTTCTACGACGGACTGCGCGCCGGCCGAAACGTGCTGCGGGCCTTCCATGGCGCGCAGTTGGCGCTGCGTCGCACCCAGGCTCAGCCCGCACAGCTGGGGCCGTTGCTGGCGCAGTTGGATGGCAGCCGGGTGCGGGGGGTGCGTCTGGCGGGGGCCGCGTCGCCCAAAGACTTCGCGCATCCCTACTTCTGGGCGGCGTTCAGCCTACGCGGTGCCTGGCAGTAGCCGCCGCGCGTCGACCGGCTCAGGTCGCTCTGGGCCGATCGCCCGGGCTCAGTCGCCGGCGTTTTGGGGGTAGGCGATGTCGGGGCCGATGGCCTCGATGAAGCAGTCGCTCGGGGCGGCGAAGCTCAGCGGATACATGAAGCCCTCGGGCGCATACTCGGGCGGCAACTGGTCGTTGTCATCGTTCGAGATGTCAAAGCCCTCGTCATCCCAATTGGTCAGCACGATCTCATTCGACATCGCCTGATCTTCCATCGCGGCCATCCAGTCGGCAGGCAGGCGATCCTCGTCGACGCCCAGGTAGTTGGCGACCACTCTCTGGCGCGCGTTGGCCACCCATTCGGGGTCGAAGACGTTCACGTTCGTCTCGCCCTCGTACACGTAGCCGCGCCCGTTCTTGTTGCATGAGCCGACGCTCAGATAGACGTCGTCGACGATCATCAGCTTGGAGTGGATGTCCATCTCCTTGAAGATGCCCTCGGTCTCGTCGAAGCCCCAGGTCTCGATGAAGTCGAACGCGCGCATGCGATAGGTGTGATAGCGCCCGGGGAAGCGGTCTTGCAGGCGCTCGTTCGTCACATGCGTCCAATAGCAGCCCGGATCGGTCCACTCACCGACGGGCTTGGTGACGACGATGAGCTGCAGATCGGGCTCGGCCGCCATACGGCGGATGATCGCCTCGACGAGCTGAGGCGTGCGCCAATACTGGTCTTCAATGAGGATGTAGGTCTCGGCGTTGGCCACCGCGTTCATGTTGCTCTCGAAGATCGCGTACTCGAGGAACGGCTCGGGCATCGTGTTCGCGAGCTGGGCCTGCACGCCGTCGGCGAAGACCTGATGCTCGCGCTCAACCGCATAGTCGGATGAGAACTCGGAGTTCTCGGCCGCCTGATCGAGCAGCAGGCGCCAGCGGATCGCGAAGGTCTCTTCGACGTCTTGCACCATGGGCCCGACGATGCCGAGGATGTAGTCCTTACGCGGCCCCAAGTCGGGCTCGCGCTCGCGCTGGGCCACCTCGGCGCGGCGGCCAGCGCTGGCGCCAAACTCCATGCGGCGCGCGTCGTACACCCGGTGCTCGCTGGTGTCCCAGTCGGTGCTCTTCGCGTTCATGCCGCCGACGAACGCGTGGGTGCCGTCCATGACGAAGAACTTCTGGTGGTACGAGCCCACGGCCGGGGCGAAGTTGAACGGGGTGATCTCCAAGTCGACGATGCGCGAGGGGATCTCAGACTCGATCCCGTCTTCGAGGTCGAGCGCGGCCGGGTTGAGGCCCTGCATGTCGGCGACGCGATCGCCGAACTTGAACGGCGGGATCTCCCACCGAAAGCGCCCCGACGTCGGGTTGCCTTGGCCCATGTACTCGAAGTCGTCGTCGGTCTCGCCGTGATCCGTGAGGGGACGATCGACGTTGAGGAAGTCGAACAGCGCGTTGGAGAAGACCGAGATCCGCTTGCGGGCGGGTGAGGCCTCAAGCACGGCCATGATGGTGTTCCGCTGGCGCTCGGCGGGCTCGGTGGCGCGGCCGTCGCGGGTGACCTCGAAGTCGGACTGCCACCACCAGGTCGCCGCGTGGATCGTCGCGCGCGCAGCGAGCATTGCGGCATAGACCGCGTCCCAGCCTTCTTCGCCGTCCATCAAGAAGTCGATGCGGTTGCCGTGCCGGGCAGGTCGGCCGCTGGCCGCGAACCAGCGATGGCGCAGGCCCAGGTAGATGTCGATGCGGTCGCCGCGGCGCCAGACGGTGAGGCCATTTCGCACGCCGTCACGATCCACTCCGACCCCCTCGGCGTCGTCGTCGTCGGGGGCCCTGAGGGTGACCTGCGTGCGATGATGATCGGGCGCGGTCAGGTAGATCTCGTAGGTGCCCGGTGCCATACGCAGGCCCCGCTCGGCGCCGCCAAGCGGGCGATCGTCGGGGCCGAGGACGACCAGCTCATAGTCGACCAAGGGCTGCGCCCAGATGTCGAGGGCGTGCACCTGCAACCGGACCTGCGGTGGATCATCGGGCGCCATGTCGGGGGGATCGATGACCGCGGCGTCGTCGTCGGGCAGCGCTCGCCAGTCGACCTCGGGCGGCGCGGCGTCACGGATGACCCCCCAGTCGATCGGCGGCGGGCCTCCGTCGGGCTTGACCAGCCGGGCGTCGAGCTCGATGGCGGCATCGTCGGATCCGGCGTCCGTGATCATCAGCAACGGCGTGACGGCCGGATCCAGCCCTGGATCAGCGCACCCCGACAGACACACGGCGACGACGGCAGAGAATACAAAGGTATAGCGCATGAAATCCTCAAATTGAGCGCCCACCTTAGCGGCAACTCGGTGAACGTCGCCGCAAAAGTTCGCTGCCGGTGGCCTGACCCGTTAGTGTCCCGCGATGCCCGAGCGTACCAACCTTCTTTTGCCAGATCAGGTGCGGTGGCCCGCCGAGAAGCCAGTGATCGAGCTGATCGGGGTCTACAAGTCGTTTCGGGGCACCGACGTGCTCAACGACGTGAACCTGAGCATCCCCACCGGCAAGACCACTGTGATCTCGGGCGTTTCGGGCAGCGGCAAGTCGGTGCTGCTGCGCTTGATGAACGGGCTGACGGTGCCCGACCGCGGGGTGGTCAAGCTCTTCGGTGAAGATCTGGCCAAGGCCGGTGAGCGGCGGCGAACCCAGCTGCGCAAGCGCTGCACGATGGTGTTTCAAAACTACGCGCTGATCGACTCGATGGACGTCGCGACGAACATCGGCTTCCCGCTCCTGCAGAACACCAAGATGAAGCGCGACGACATCATGATCCTCGTGCGCGACCTGCTCAAGATGCTCGAGCTTGAGGACGCCTTCGATCTGATGCCCTCGAGCCTGTCGGGCGGCATGAAGAAGCGCGTCGCGCTGGCCCGCGCGGTGGTCACCAACCCCGAGGTGGTGCTCTTCGACGAGCCGACGACGGGGTTGGATCCCGTGATGATCCACTTCGTCGATCAGCTGATTCAGCGCACCCAGCGCGAGTACGCCATCACCTCGGTGATCATCAGCCACGACATGGCGAGCAACCGCAACTTGGCCGACAACATGGCCATGCTCGCCAACGGGACCATCGTTCAGACGGGCTCGTTCGCCGACGTGACCCGCGCGCCCGCGCCCGAAGTAGAGACGTTCATGGCCAACGCGGTCACCGAACGCATGGAGCGCGAGGACGCCGAAGTCGGGCTCGACCTCACCGTCGATGACGGCGCCTCGACCATCGCCGAGACCCTCGATCTGCATAAGAAGTTTGGCGACAATCACGTACTCAAGGGCATCTCGGTGACCTTCCCCGAGAAGAAGATCACCGTCGTGATCGGCGGCTCGGGTTCGGGCAAGTCAGTGCTCATCAAGCACATCATCGGCCTCCTCAAGCCGACCTCAGGCCAGGTGAACGTCTTCGGCAAAGACATCTCGGAGCTCTCGGGCCGCGACATGGCAGCGCTGCGCGCCAAGATCGGCATGCTGTTTCAGGGCGCCGCGCTGTTCGACAGCATGACGCTGGGCGACAACATCGCCTTCCCGCTCATCGAAGGGCGGGGCTGGCGTGGCAAGAGGGTGCGCGACGCGGTGGCCGAGGTGGCCGAGCAGCTCAACGTGCAAGACGTGCTCAAGCGCATGCCCAGCGAGGTCTCCAACGGCGAGCGCAAGCGCGTCGCCCTGGCCCGCGCGCTCATCACCAAGCCCGAGATCATGGTCTACGACGAGCCGACGACCGGGCAGGATCCGATCATGATGCGCCGGGTCGATGACATGATCGTCGAGGCCGCCGAGAAGTTCGACATCACGAGCATCGTCATCAGCCACGACATGCTGTCCACGTTTCGCATCGCCGACAAGATCGCTATGATCTACAAAGGTGAGCTGTTGGCCTCTGGCACCCCCGACCAGATCCGCGCCAGCCCGCATCCGCGCGTTCAGGAGTTCATCTACGCCGGCAGCGATTAGCGTCTTTCAAAGTCGCGGTGCTCGCCTTCGGCTGCGCTCCGGGACTCTCTTCTGCAACGCATCGCCGGCTATCGGTTGACCACACCCACATTGATCTGGTTGACGGCGGTCGCCTAACTGCTCTGCTGTACGTCGACCTGGAGAGAAACAGATGAAGTGGATTGTAATCGCAGCGCTCGCGACCTGTGTGGCGTGTAGCCCAACGGATGACGACACCGACGCCGGCCTGATCATTTTGCCGGCCGGCGGCATGGGCGGCGCCGGTGAGGGCGGTGAAGGCGGCGCGGGTGGTCAAGGCGGCGCCGGCGAAGGCGGTCAAGGCGGCGCGGGCGAAGGCGGTCAGGGCGGCGCGGGCGAAGGCGGTCAGGGCGGCGCGGGCGAAGGCGGTCAGGGCGGCGCCGGCGAAGGCGGTCAGGGCGGCGCGGGCGAAGGCGGTCAGGGCGGCGACCAAGGTGGAGCCGGCGGCGGCGGTGAAGGTGGCGCCGGTGGCGCCGAGCCGCTCGACTGCAACGGCGGCTGGACCGACGGCCCAAGTCAGTGGCGCCTGCCCTTCGCGCTTGGGCAAAACAGCGCCTTTGGCAGCCAGTCGCACTCGGTCTTCGACCTGGACGGCGACGGCAACCTCGACTTCGTGGTGCCCAACGGCGTCATCTTCGAAGACGTCGACGATCCGCTGGTGGGACGGGCGTACTGGCAGGTTTGGTCGGCCGGCGATGACGGCTGGCGCGGCGAGCCGCGGCAGTGGCGCATTCCCTTCACCACCGAGGCCGTTGGCGGGGCCATCGCGAGCCAATTCTATGCGCTGGCCGATCTGACGGGCGACGGCCTGGCCGACTTTGTCTACTTCCGCGCGGGTCCCGGCATGCCGGTCGATCCGCTGCTGGGCAAGGCGTACTGGCTCGTTTATGAGAACACCGGCGACGGCTTCGCCCAGAACGCGACGCAGTGGACGCTGCCGTTCACGCTCGACGAGGTTGGCGATCGCCGCGACCTGAGCACCCGCGCCCATGCGCTGCTCGATCTAGACGGCGACGGTCTGCTCGACTTCGTGGTCAACCGCAACGAAGAGATGCCCGACGCCGATCCGCTGGTGGGCAAGGCCTACTGGCTCGTCTACGCCAACACCGGCAACGGCTTCGAGCG
>JBNMOZ010000115.1:0-11748 GCA_051276005.1 Bradymonadia bacterium
CGGGCTGACCGATGCGTTGATCGCGTTGTTTCGCGACCTGCGCACCCATGGTTTCAGCGCGGTCGTGCTGCTCGACAACCTCGATGAGCTGCGCCACGAGTATCGCGACGCGGTGGCACGCGAGACGGTGCGCTTCGAGGTCGCGGGCGTGCTGCGCCTCACCAAGGCGCCCATCGCGCTGGTGCTGACCATGCGCGACTACTTCGCCGGCATCATCCAGCGGGGCATCAGCCATGTGCGGGTGCTGCAGCCGCTGACCTCGACCGAGCTGCTGGCGCTGCTCGATCGCCGGCTCGTCGATGAGAGCCCCGCGGCCCAGGCGGCGCTCGCCGCGGCGCGCCCGCTCATCGAGCGCCTGGCGCATATCGCGCCGACGCCGCTGGCCTTCTTGGGCTGGGTGAAGTTCCTGCTCGAAGAGGGCTACCTCGCCGAAGACCGGCTCGCTGAGGGCTTTGGCGCCTACCTGCAGACCCAGTACGCCACCCTCGATGCGGCCACCCTCAAGGCCCTCGTGGACGCATTGCCGGCACCGACGGCGCCTATCGAGGGCCCCACGCTGCTCGCCGCGTGCGCCGGCGACGACGCGCTGCTCGAGACCCTGCAGGATCGCCGCGTCGTCATGCCCGACGACTTCTGGCAGCCCGGTCGCTTCACCCTCGATCCCGCGCTGTTCGCCGTGCATCCCTCGGCCGGCCTCTTCGATCCGGGTCCGCTCGTCGCAGACTCGACCGCAGACTCGACCGCAGACTCGACCGCAGACTCGACCGCAGACTCGACCAATTCGACCGTATCTTCCCCCGATCCGCTGCCCCCCGGAGCCCCGCGTTCATGAGTGAGATTCCCGACTTCCGGTTCCTGGATCACTTCGACCCCGTCGACGTCTCACCGGCCTTGCTTGTCAATCGAACCAAGCGCCTGGCGTGGCTCACGGGCAAGTTCAGCCATTACTTCAACTTGCCCGACACCCTCGACCGCGGCGAGAGCGTCTGCGTCTCGGGCAAGAAGGGCATCGGCAAGTCGATCCTCTCGCGCAGCGTGATCCAGGGGTTGCGGGCGACGCACTCGGGCCAGGTCATCTTCGTGCACGTCGACTGTCGAGCCTGCCCCAAGGGCTGGCGCCAGGTGTTTCAGCACCTGTGCGAGCAGGTGGTGCGTGAGCTTGATGACATGTCGCGCAGCCATGACGTGCCCCAGCCGCTCATGGCCACCGCCGGGCTGCTTTGGGAGCTGTCGAAGTATGACGAGGTGAGCCTCAAGAAGGTGCACGAGCAGGTCTCGCGCTTCAGCACGGCCCTCAAGCTGGGCGGGCGCCGCTCGCTGCTCAGCGCGCTGCGGCTCAACCTCAACATCGACATCGGCATGGACGACAAGAAGGCCAAGGCGCTGACGGGGGTCGTCAACTTCGACCAGCTCAGCCTGTGCCAGTCGCTGGTCGCGCTGTTCAAAGACATCCGCGAGTGCGGCCTCAACGCCCTGGTCTACCTCGACAATATCGACGAGCTTCGCCATGACTACCGCGACGAAGACACCCTCGCGCAGGTGATGACCGACGTGAAGCAGGTGCTCGAGCTCAAGCGCGCGCCCATCGGCCTCTTGCTCAACATGCGCGACTACTTCACCGGCATCTTGCCGCGCGACATCTCCAACTTCCGCAACCTGCGGGCCATGGAGACCGAAGAGCTGGTCAAGATCCTCACCCTGCGCCTCGATCGCGAGAGCCTCGACACCAAGGCGCTCATCAACGCGCACGCCAACGACGCCATCGACAGTCTGGTGCGCGTGGCCGTCACGCCCTTGGCGCTGCTGCGCTGGTTCCGCTTCTTGTACGAAGACGAAGAGGCCTGGTCGCTGAGCCCCGAGACCCTCGAGGCGGGCCTGGTGCGCTATGTCGAGTCGGTGTATGCGGGCGTCAGGGTCGATCATATTCGGCAGGTGGCGCGGGTCTTCGATACGCCCACCGGCATGGCGTCAGCCGATGAGATCAAGGCGGCCTGCGGTGAGAAGCACGCGGTCTTCGATCAGCTGCTGGAGCGGCAGGTGATCCTGCCCGTCGATTTCTGGCACCCCGTCTATTTCACCCTCGATCCTGAGCTGCACTTCCTGCATCCGAGCCACGGCATCTTCGAATAATGCGGCCCTTGACCGCCCCCCGGCGCTCTGCTTCGGCCTCGCCATGTGGCTGATCCCGGTCGACCCGGACATCCTCGAGTACGGCAAGTGCCACCTGCAGCCGGGGCGCTATCCCCTGCCCTGGTATCACACGCCGCACGAGTCCTCGCGGCTGGCGCATCTGCTTTCGCGCTTGCTGCCCAATGTGAAGAACCACGTCGAGATCTCTTGGGAGATGCTGCCCCTGCCCGGCACGCGGCTGGTCAACGGCGACTCGACGCTGGTGGTCGTGCGCATCCCGCAGCGCGTCTCGCCCGAGATGGCCGCCGAGAAGCTCAACGAGGTCGGCGGCCTGTATCAGCTGGTGCAGCACGCCGAGCCGGTGCACCTGACCGAGGGCGAGTCGTACTTCTGGCAGGCCGACGTTCTGCAGTCGATCGGGCGCATGATTCGCCGCAACGTGACCCGCGACGCGCACCCGCTCACCAACCTGGGGGTGCGCTACCTGCCGGTGCAGCGGGCGCAGAAGCTCACATCCGACGTCGCGGTGTTCCTCGACATCCTCGATCGCACCGTCCGTCATCGGCTCGAGTTCGTGCACAACGGCGCCGGCCGATCGGAGTATGAGCAGAGCCTGCATCACGTCATCGGCGAGATGCTCGCGTGGCGCCTGATGCGCATCGAGCCCAGCCTCGTCTCGCCCAGCGCGCAGACGCTCATCTTTGGCATGCAGCCCCAGGACGACGCCTGGCAAGAGATTGGCGCAGCGCTACAGCAAGTCGGCCTCGGGCGGTTCTCTGACGGCGACTTCGTGGCCGGCCCGATGGCCAAGGCCCTCGAGAACAGCCTGACCCAACAGGTGTTCATCGAGATACTCAACACGCAGGCGCTCGCGGCCGACGCGTCGATCTCTCAACGCTCGGGGCTGGTGATGCCCCGGCCCGGCGACCTGGCCACCCCCGACGACTCACCGCAGCCGCGATCCTTCGACCCGCGCAGCGGCGATCGGCTGTGGCATGAGGTGACGAGCGGCCTGCTCGCGGCGCTCGAGGGCCTCGACCCAGACGCGTTGCGCGCCTCGAACATGGCCACGCGGCTGGCCGACGGCATCGCGGTGCTCACCAGCCTGACCGCCTTGCCCGGCTATGCGAACAACATCGAGCCCGAGCTGAGCGCGCAGGTCGTCGCGTCGATCCGATCGATCAATCGAGCCTCAGATTTGCCCCGCGCCGAGCCATTGCGCCGGGTGGTTGAGCGCCTCTTGCGCTTTCACGCCAGCCGAGGCCCCGGTCGATTGGTCGAGCGAGAGAAGGCGTTTGAGGGGCTCTTCAATGACGTCGACGCCGACTCGCCCGAGGTGTTGCGGCTGGCCATGGGTGCCGCCTGCGCCGAGCTGGGCTGGGACCTCGTGTCGACCGCCGCCGATCGCAAGACCAAGGCCAAGGCCGAGGGGCTGTGCATCGACGCGCTACGCGTCACCCCGCGTCAGTCGGCGGCCCACGCGTCATTGCTGGGTGTACGCGCGCAGTTGGCGGTCAACCGGGGAGATCCCGACGCCGCGCTGGGCCTGCATGCCGAGCGGCAGAGCATCTATCAGTCGCTCAACGCCCTGATCGAGCTGGCCATGACCTGGACGCGCATGGCTCGCATCTACGCCAACCGCGGCGACTTGGAAGACGCCGAGACGCTCCACTACCGCGCCCTTCGCGTCTTCGAGCAGCACGCCGCAGCCCATGATCGCGCCGTCGCGCTGGGCGACATTGCGCGCCTCAAGGCGCAGCGCGGTGATGAAGAAGGCGCGCTCGCGATGCATCGCAAGCGGCTGGGTGAGCTGCGGTCGTTGGGCGCTCAACACGGCGTGGCCATCGCGCTGGGCGACGTCGCCCGCCTCTTGGCGGGTCAGGGCCAACTCGACGACGCGCTGTTAATGCACCACGAGCGGCTCGCGATCTTCGAGTCGCTTGAGCACGTGCAGGGCGTGGCCATCGCCCAGGGCGACATCGCCCGCATCAAGGCGGCCCGCGGCGAGCTCGACGAGGCCTTGGTGCTGCATCGAGGGCTGCTCAAGACGTTCGAAGCGCTGGAAGATCTCGACGGCACGGCCGTCACCCGGCTCAACATCGGACAGATCGAAGCGCGCCGCGGACACACCGAAGCCGCGCTCATCGAATTGCAGACGGCGTATGCGCTCAACCGGCAGTTGGGGCACGCGAAGGGCATCGCCACGGCGGGGGAGTCGCTCGCGCGCCTGCTCGCAGACCTCGGCGGGCTGGGCGCGATCGCCCCGCTCACCGACGCCATCGCCCAATACGATCGGCTGGGCATGACCGAGAAGGTCGACGCGCTGCGGGCGCTGCTGGCCGACCTACGCGCGCGGCCTGCCGATTCAGCCGCGACCGAGGACGAGGAGCGCTGATCCCGGCCCCCAACCGCGATCCAAGTGAGCCCATGCCCCCGGTCGTGTTATCGATAGCGCATGCAATTCTTTATCGGACTCCTGTTCTTGGTCGCGCTGCACGCGGGCGCGACCGCGGCCCCGCCCGACGCGGCTGCGCAGGCCGCCCAGGTCTATGCCAGCGGCGTAGCAGCGTTCAAGGCCGCCAACTACGCCAGCGCGCTGACCCAGTTCGAGCGCGCCTACAAGCTCGATCCCGCGCCGGTGCTGCTCTATAACATTGCCCGCTGTCATGAAGAGATGGGCAACGCGAAGCAGGCGACCGAGGGCTTCGGGCTGTACCTCGCGCGCCAGCCCAAGTCGACCGACCGGGCCGACGTGGAGCGTCGCATTCGCGTGATGGAGGCGATCCTGGCGCGTCAGTCGGCCGCCGCTGCCGACCCAGTTCGCACCGCCCCCCCTGTCCTGATCTCGATAGCTGAGCCCGACGTGAGCTGGCAAATGCCGTGGGGCCTGGGCCTGACCGCAGCCGGCGCGCTCGGGCTTGGCATGGGCATCGTCTTCGGCATCTCGGCCCAAGACAACGAGCAAGCGCACCAGACGGCCCAGGGCGACGCCCAGAAGTCCAGGCGCCTCGACAAGGCGGAGTCAGACGCAAACGCAGCCACCATCAGCTTCGTGGCCGGCGGCGTGTTCTTCGCGGCGGGCGCCGGGTTGCTGCTCTGGGATTTGCTCGGCGAGAGCGCGACCCAAATGCAGGTCATACCGATGCCTGGCGGCGCTGCCGTCGGCTGGTCAACGAACTTCTGACATGAACACAATACCCAATACATTCAAACACATCCTGAGCATCACCGGCAGCATCGCGCTGCTAATGGGCTGCAGCGTTGATCCCGACGTGCGCTGCAACCGCGGGCAGGCACCCTGCCCCGAGACGTTCTATTGCGGCGGTGAATGGTGCTACCCCGAGGGCACAGGCCCCGGCGCGATCGATATGGCGGCGACGCCTGATATGCAGATCGATGGTGCCTCACCGGACATGACCCAGCCCGACATGGCGCGGCCCGACATGCGGTCAGTCGACATGAGCACCCCTGACGTGGCCGTCGCCGACATGGCCGTCGCCGACATGGCCGTCGCGCAAATCCTGCTCGGCCCCGTCGCGCCGCGCGATGGGGTGCTCAGCAGCGCGCCCGCCGGGCAGCTTGTCGTGACCCTCATCGCCCAGCACCTCGATGGACCCTATGATTTGCAGGTTGGCTTCCTGCGGGTTGAACCCGACGTGATCCCGGATCCAGACGCCTGCCGCCTGGGGCCGTTTACGCCACGCGAGGTCGTCTTCGACGGAGGGTTGGCCACTCTGCCCATCGACGTCGACGACATGCCGGCTGACGTCAACCCGATTCGGATTTGCATCGTCGACCCGGTGGCGGGTGGCGCGATCATCACCGTCGACGCCCGGGTCGACGCCGTGTTGCCGTCGGTGCGGATCGACGCTTTCGAGACCAACGCCGACCGCAGCTCGGGCATCTTGCCGGTCGCCATCGAGAGCGACGACGTCGAGCGGGCAGCCGTTCTGCTCTTTGGGGGCGACGATTGCCAGGCGCCCTACGAAGGGCCCGTTGACCGTGTCGAATCGCCCGATAAACCCAGAAATCTGAGCTTCGTGCTGACGGAGTTAGCAGTCGGGACGCGCTACAGCGTATCGCTCCAAGCCGCCGACGCCGCCGGTAATTCGGTGTGCTTCCCGACAGACTTCGTGATCGATCCGCCGCCTGAGGTCGACGTCAACGCCATCTTCTGCGAGAAGGCGACGCGCGCTCAACCGGTGGACCGGCTCGAGTTCGCGCTCAACATCCTCGATGACGACCCGGCCTCCGTCACGGTCGCGCTGGTCGCCGACGCGACAACATGTGCTGACGTTAACCTGATCGATCTCGACGTACTCGACCCCGACGTACTCGACCCCGACCCATACCGCGTAAGCTTTGAATGCATCGAGGATTGCGTCATCACCCTCGAGGTCGGCGACGCCGTGGGTGGCGGCGACGCGGGTGGCGGCGACGCGGGTGGCATCGTGGTGGCTATCCCGGTGGACGCGTTCGATCCCGATGCGCCGCTGTTTCGCTCGCCCCTCGCGCTCAGCTATTTGGTGGAATCGCCGCTCGGCGCCACCACCCCATCCGGCGCGGTCCACACCCGGCGCGACGGGGTCGACACCGTGATCGTGGGGGGCCGTTCGGGCGACTCCTCGCGCATGATGCAATGGCGCGTCGGCGCGAACGGCTGGCAGGGCTCATCGAGCCTGAACTTGGCCGGCGTGCCCATGGCAGGCCAGTTCATCAGTCGCGACGCGCCTCAAACCTTCGTTGCCAATATCGGCGGAGGTGAAGCGGGCAACCTCAGCAGCGAGGGCTGCGGCGCCGTCCTGCTGGCGAACGCTCCATTCGCGCTGGTGAGCGCGTTCGTATTCGCTGACCTGGCCTGCTCAGTGCAGCCGGGCAACTACATCTCCAGTCTGCAAGCGGTCAACCTCGGCATCGATGAATACGATGATGTCGTCGCCCGGGACAGCAGAGGCCGCATCGATTGGTGGCAGGGCGACCTGCTCAACATCTCGGACGCCATGAACCTGTATGCCGGCGCACCCGATCTGCCGATGGCCATCGACTTCGCCGCGATAGCGGGTATTGAGCGCGTGGTCATCGCCCTGGATCAGGGCTTGGGCGCGCAGGTCATCGATTTGGAAGGCGGGGCGACACCGCTCTTCGCGGGTCAGCCGGTGTCGTGCGTCGCGGCGGTCGATTGGTTGGCCGACGGCACGCCCGGCGTAGCGCTCTGCCTACCCGACCGCCTCGCGATCCTGAGTTGGCAGGCCGGAGTCTTCGTACCTGTCGCTGAAGTACTCGTTCCTCTCGGCGACGGCTTTCTGACTGATGTGGTCTTCGAGCGTGCAGACCATCCCGCCCCCAGTGCCCTCTGGGTCGACAACATTGGTCGCGCCGGTATCATCGATGCGGGGGGTCTGACGATCTGGGACACCCCAGAGCCGGTCCGCGCCGTCATCGACATGAACCCCAACGCCTTCGGCTTTGATGCCGCGCTGTTGGCCCGCAGCAGCAGCCGAATCTACTGGTTGCTGTCTGACGACAGTGCGGTCGCGTTCGCGCACCGAGAGATCGGCCCCAACGCGGGTATCCCTCAGATGGCCCGTCCGATAGGGGGCGTAGATGTGACCGGAGACTATGTCAGCGATATCCTCTTCTTCGCGACCGTCGGCGACGCGCAGCGGTTGCAAGCGGGCGGCGTCGCTGCGGGCCAATGGACCGCCCACGTGGTCGACGCGTTTGAGGTGCGCGCAGACCTGTACACCGCGGTCGGTGACTTCAACGCTGATGGTCGCAGTGAGGTCGCGAGCGTGCGTGAGCGCGACGATGGCGCCGTGGCGCTGGAGGTGGGTCGAACCGACAACCCGGATGACTCACCACGTGTCCGCATAAACGACACGCTGAATCTTCGACCGATGGCGAACGCCCCGCTGCCGTGGGCCCTCGCCACGGGCCCGCTGCGCCGCAACACCTCGAACGACCTCATCGCGCTCGGGATGGACCAAGAACTGCGGATCTATCAGACCGACTTGGGTGTCGAACAAAATCTCGAGGACATCGCCCTGATCGGTGTCATCCCGGACGTCGAGCCGGGCGAGATCGTCATCGCGGACTTCAACGGCGTACCCGCAGTGTTCGTGTTCCGGCAGGAGCAACAGCCCAACGTCGTTCGCTATGAAGCCTGGTCGATCGACGGCACCTCTCTGGGTACCGGCCAACGCATTGGCACCCTGCAGCGCACCCACACCGCAAACATCCAGACCGTGCGAAAGGCGTTCTTGACGGTGCTCAACGCCGACAACGACGCCGAAGTGCTGCGGGTGGATGGCCCGAACCTGTCGCTGATCTATTCGCTCATTGGCGGCGAGATCGCTGACTTTGCCGTGGGTGACCTTGACGGCGATCAACGCGCTGATCTCGTACTGGCCGTTGAGAGTCGGGGCGACGCTCGCGGTGAAACGGTGCGCACGCTGTATCGTCAGGTCAACGGCGTGTTCAGCGAGAGGTTGGACGAGCGCTATGTCGCCCAAGCGGGGTCGACTCTCGACGCGGTCTACATTGGCGACTTCGACGGCGACCGCCGCCCCGACCGCGCCACCGTGTTGACGAGCCCAGAGGGCGAGCGCGTTGTGGTCTTGTCGGGCCGAACCGCCAACTGACCCCTTCAATCTGCCGCTGACCGCCCGTTCTCTCCTCATCTGACAGGAGAGACCATGCGCATCGTCTGCCTCATCGCCCTGCTGGGCACCCTCGCCGCGTCGCCCGTCGGGGCCCAGAGCGTCGACCTTCCGCTGACGCTGTGGACCCAAGTCCAGGACGCGCTCACGCCCCCCGTCGCGGCCGGCCCTGCCCGCGCGTTCTCGGTCATCGACCAGCGTCTCGACGGTCGCATCGCCCAAGACGTACTGACCGCCCGGCTCGACATGCGCTTTGAGGCCTTCGTCGTCGATGGCTGGCTCGAGGTGCCCGTGCTCGACGGCGCCGCGTCGCTGTCGACAGTCACCCTCAACGGCGAGCCCGCCGTGCTGCGGCGGGTCGACCAGACCTATGTGGTGGGCGTCTCCAAGCCCGGCGTCTATCGCCTGCGCGCTCGGGTGCTACGCAGCGCCGACGACCTGCGGTCGATGACGCTGGCGCTGTCGGATGGGCCGACGCACCTCAGCATCTTGGTGCCCGAGACCGGCGTGCGGGCCCGGCTCGAAGGCGGCGTCATCACGGCCCAATTTGTCGAGGGCACCGCGACACGGCTGACGGGCGAGACCAACGGCGACATCGAACTGCGGTGGGCCCGGGCCGAGGCCGACGACGTCGCGCCCGACTTTGCTCTGGATCTGGCCAGCGTCTTCACCGTCGACTCCACCGTCATCAAGGCGCAAACCGTCGTGCAGGTGACCCTGAAGAGCGGCGCGATCGATCGCGTGGCCTTGCCCGTCCCGGCGGGCGTTGAGGTGGTCGAAGTGACGGGGGACGCCGTGCTGCAGTGGCGCACGATCGACCGCGATGGCAGCCGCCTGTTGACCGTGTTGCTGACCCACCTTATCGACGCGGATGCAGAGCTCAACGTCACAACGCAACAGGCCATCGCGGGCGATACGCAGGCCGTGGTCGAGCTGCGCGGCGTCGGCGGCCCACCCGCGCTGGTTGCCCTGGGGCGCGTCCGCGGTGCGCTGGGCGTGCAGGCGCGCACCGGCCTTGAGGTCGCGCTGCAGGCCCAGGAGGGCATCGAACGCATCGACGCCGCCGCGCTGCCGGACGCGGTGACCGAGCTGACCGAGCAACCCCTGCTCTTCGGTGCGCGCTTCGCCGCGCCGCCCGCGCTCAGCCTGACGCTCACCCGCAACGCGACCGTGTCGCTGACGGCCACGATCATCGACGATCTGGAGGCGACGACGCTGCTGCTCGAGGACGGCGGCGAGATCTCGAAGCTGCGCCTGCATATGCGCAATAACGCCCGCCAACACCTGGCCATCCGCCTGCCGCCGGGTGCCGAGCTGAGCCACGCGCTCATCGAAGGCGTGCCGGTCACCCCCGCCAAAGACGGGGCCCGGTTGCTGATCCCGTTGCGGCAGAGCACCCAGACCGCTGGCGGCCGCTATCACGTCGTGCAGCCCGGCGAGAACCTGGGCGAGATCGCCTACATCTACTACTCCAACCCGCGCCACTGGCAGCGCATCCTCAACGCGAACGACGACCTGTACGACCCCAGCGACGTGCAGCCGGGCATGCGACTGCGGGTGCCCGCGCCCGAGGGCGTCGAGGTCGAAGAGAGCCGCTTCGTCATCGAGCTTGCTTGGCGTATTGACCGTCCGGCGATGGGCCTGTGGGGTCAGCGCGCCCTGACGCTGGCCGAGCTCGACGTCGACGTGGTGCGCGCGAATTGGCACGTCTACCTGCCGCGCGCCCTGCGCCCGCTGCAGTTCACCACCCCCTTCGAGCAGCGCTCAGCGCGTCGGTATGAACCGCTCAGTCGCTTGCGACGCTTCATCCGGCGGGCGATCATCTCCGACGCGAACGCCGGATACGCCGGGGTGCTCGACACCCGCCGCGCCGCCTTCGAGGCCGAGGCGCGTGGGCTCGCCGCGCAGGGCCGCGCGCTGGGCATCGCGCCGGTCGTCGGCACCCGGTATCGCTTTCGTCAGCTGATGCTCGGCAGCGCGGTGCCCCAGATTCAGGTCGTCTGGTTGAACGAATCCGCCGTCACCGCGCTGCATTGGGGCGGGCTGTTCTGGGCCGCCCTGGTGGTGCTTGGCGTGCTGCGTCCGCGCAGTCGGCTGCTCAGCGGGGTGGTCGGGCTGGTCGCGCTCGTGCCGCTGCTGTGGGCGGGCTACCACGTGGTGGGCGTCTATCGGCACCTGATCTGGGGCATCAACCTGGGCCTCGCGCTGCTCTTCCTGCGGCACCGCGCGGGTGCTTGGCGCGCCGCGATCGCGTCGCTGGTTACCGCCAACGCGTCGCTGACGTGGCTGCGGCCGGGGAACCTCGCCTTCGCGGTGGGCCTCTGGGCGCTGCTGGCGGGCATCGTCGCCTTCCCGATGCTGCTGCCGCTCGGGCTGATGGCCGGCCTGACTTTGGCGTGGATCCACGCGCGGCAGACGTTCACCGCGGCGCTGGGCTGAGATCGGCGACCGCCGGTCAGCCAGGTCAGCCCATTTCTTTCTGCGCCTGCGTTTGCCACGCGGGCGCCCTCAGGGTTCAGACGGTTGCCGACCACCCAACGGAGCCCGCAATGAGAGCGATCACCACGACCCTGGCTTTGATGCTGACGTGCGCCGCCTGCAATGAATCCGACGATCACGACCCGACCGGCCAGCCCGCGCCGATCGTCGACGGCATCGAGCGCGCGTCGACCTGGCAGCCGTGGACGTGGAATGGCCACGCCAAGTTCCCCTCGCTCTACTTCGCCGCCGAGCCCGAGGGCTATATGAGCGACGCGCAGATGGCGAAGGTGAGCAAGTTCGGCCTGGCCATCCTGGAGTTTCGGACGGGCCAGTTTGTTGACGAGGAGGCGGGCGGGCGATGGGCGGGCGGCGACCTGGCCGGCATGATGGCGGAGCAGGCCCGGCGCATCAAAGCGGCGTACCCCAACGGGCCCGCGGTGCTGACCTATCGCAGCGGCATGTGGGCCGGCTCAATGTT
>JBNMOZ010000116.1:0-11707 GCA_051276005.1 Bradymonadia bacterium
CTGGTCGCCGTTCTCACGCGCGCCGATTTGGATGCGCTGCTCGATGCGCTCAAGCGCGATGGGGTCTGGTCGCTGCGCACCCGGCGAGCGGCGCGTCGGCAGACCCGCTGGACAATCGTGATCACCCAGGCTGCGCGCCGGCATCGGGTGGTCGTCGACGATCCGGAGCTGCGGCTCGATGGGCGCCATCTGCGGATCATCGATCGGGTGCGCGCCCGCGTTCGGGCCGCGGTGCCCAAGCGGCGTTTTCAGGATCCGATGCTGCTGCCCGGCGAAGGCGGCACGCTCAATCTGCGCACGCACCCTCTCGCGTGGGTCCGGCTTGATGGGGTGCTCTTGCAGGCGCCGACGCCCATTCGCGGGCTGCGCGTTCAGGCCGGGCGACACCGGCTCGAATTTCTGCCCTTGGCGGGTGGCCCTATGAAACCGTATGACATTGCTGTCGAGGCCGGCCGTGCCACGAGTCTCAACCTGACGTTGGAGTGACGATGAGTTCGGGTGCCGATCATCTGGCCCGCGCGCTGGCGGCCTCTCGGGCCGACGATGCGGATGCGCACGCGGTGCGAGCAATCCACGCGGATCCCGACCTCGCGCTCGCCTATGCCTTGCGCGGTCGCGTGGCCGCGTTACGTGGCGATTGTGTGGGCGCCGCGCATTATTATCGTGTCGCGTACGACCGAGGCGATCGCGGCGCCGAGACCCGGTCTGCGTTGGCCGTATGCGTGTCTGCAGCCGGGAACCCGCGGGGGGCGGATGCGGTGCGCGGCGAGGCGAAGTTGCCGGGAATGCTCGCCGCTTTCGGCGAGCTTGTCTCAATGCAAGGGCCGATGGTTCGCGGTGTCTTGCAGGCGCTTTTGCCGCCCGCCGGTCAACCAGCCTTCCTCCCAGGCGAGCCGGCCGCACGATTGAGTACGCCGCCCGCGTCGGTCGCTGGTTTCGCGACGCGCGCGCGTTCGCCGCGAGCGCGGTCGGCCAACCTCGGCACAATCCAAGCAGAGAGCGCGCCGCCCGCGCCGCGCCTGGCTGCGAGCTACGGCCGAGCGCCCGAGCCCGTTGCGTCGGCGGCCCCCGAGAGCTGGCTGGAGGCGTCGCATACCCAGCGCGGTGCGCCGGTGGAGACCGGTCCGGTGAGTTGGCTCGACAGTGAGTATTTCGCCGACGTGTCCGGTGGTCGGATGGGTGTCGAACCGATTGAATTGGCTGTTGATCCGGGCGCATTGGAGATCGAGGCGCTGTCGCCGATCACCGGCCGGCGGGTGCTCGCTGGCGCGCGGGCCGACGCTGACGCGCGGATGCCAGTTTTCGACGCGCCACAGGCGCGGGTGCCGCCGCGCGCAGTGTCGCTCCCGCCGCGCGCAGTGTCGCTCCCGCCGCGCGCAGTGTCGCTCCCGCCGCGCGCAGTGTCGCTCCCGCCGCAGGCCGTATCGACGCCCAATGGCCCAGATCTTCTCGAAGCGCGCGCGCCGTTGGTCGCTGCGGGCATCGGTGGACTGCGGGTGGCGTTGAATTTGCCCGGCCCGGTCATGACGGCGACAGGCCAAGGTCCGCAGAAGCTCGGCAAGCGGATGGCGTTGGGGCTGACTGCCAGCGAGCTGGTGCTCTGCGATCCGGATCTCGATCGCGGGCCGGTCCGGCTGCCCTTCAGTCAACTGCATCGCATGGATGTCTTGCGGGCCGGCCAGCAGGTCTCGCTCACGTTGTCGGACGGCCGCCAGCTGCACCTGGATCTGCGCAGCCTCGAGGGCAGAGCGCCCACATTGGTCAGGGTTCTCATCGCCGAGCTTGGCGCGAGCCTGCGGGCCCTGGGTGCCCCAGTGAACATCTGAACGCGGCGGATCGGTGGCAAGATTGAGTTTGCGCCACAGGTGGTCTAGCGTACCGCCGCTTGCACAGCAGCTTGGAGAGGTCTAGTCCATGCGCATAATGACGCTCACCATCGTGGCGCTCGGCCTGCCCTGGGGCTGTGGATCGACGCCAACGCCGACGGCCGCTCAGGCCGCGCCGGCGAGTATGGCCGCCCCGGCTCCGCCCAACCCCTGCATGGCCAACCCCTGCGACGCGACGGTCATCGATCCGTCGGTCAACCCATGCGCGGGTGAAGCCGCGGTGCGCGGCGCTCAAGAAGCGCCCGTGTCGCCCAGCAGCGCGCCTTAACCCCGTTGATGGTCGGGCCCGGGTCCCATCGTCAGGCCGGGTTCTCGCTCTCTTTGAGCCATGGCACCGGTCAACTCATCCTCACTGATCGACCGATCGGTGAAAGATTCGTCGTCGACACCCTCGCGCTGAGTCTGCCTCGCCTGCCGACCCGCTTGGATATGTCGGCGGGGGTCGAGGTCTTTCGTCATCAACGCTGCACCCTCGAGCGCCTCGCGGCGCATGTCGATGAGACGGCGCTGACGCAGGCGCTGGGTGATGTGGATGGGCTGGCCGATCTCGAAGTGCGCATTGGCGACGACGAAATCACGGTCGCGGGGGCGGTGGTCGGTGAGCCGGCGGTCCCGTTTATCACTCGATTCCGATTGGCCACGGCGAGCCTGGCGGCAGAGCGCGCCGTCTTGGTCAGCGCCTGGCAAAGCCGCGTCTTCGGGCCCGCCGTGCTCTCTGGCCCGCAAGTCGCCGGCCGATTGCTGGCCGCGCTGGGTTTGGCCGACCGCCAAAAAGGGCCCACCGTCGCGAGCTTTGATCCGGTCGACGCCTGCGTGCTCGAGGTCTGCGCCTACCTGGGGTGGAAGGCGCCGGCGCGCGGCGAGGTGCGCCTCGAGGCGGTGCGCTGCGTCGCAGGTCGCCTGCAATGTGTGGCCGCCCGCCCCAGCCGTGAGGATGTGGGCCCGCAGGGCGTGATCACGACGAGTGAGCCGGGGGGCGTGAAGACCCGCTGGTTCCTGGCCGACTACGAGGCCAAGGCGCTCTTCGCGACCATCGAGGCGCATATCGCAGCGGGCGCCCTCGACGTCGCGGTCGGTGCCTACCAACGCCAACTCGAGATTCACCCGGGCCACCCGTTCATCGTGCGCCGGCTGCTGCAACTGTATGCCGCGATGCCGGCCATGAATGCCGAAGGGCGTCATCTGGCGCGCACCCGTCTGGCGCGGCACCCCGACGACATCGACGCGATGATCACCCTCGCGACGCTCCAGTGGCGGCGCGGCGACGGCGAAGCGGCCGCGGGTCATCTGTCGACCGTCACGCGCCAACTGGATGAACAAGGCGACGCGCTCGGCGCGGCCCAGGCGCGATGTGCGCTCGCGTTGGCGCTGCAAGACACGGACCCGTCCGCTGCCATTTCGGCGTTCGAGGCCGCTCTGGCGCAACGTCGACGCTTGCCGATGGCGCTGCGGGCCCTCGCGGAACTCTATGAGCGCGTGGGCGATCGCGCGGCCATGCTGCGCACTTTGGAGCGGCTGGTGACCGCGGCGCCAGGGCCCGAAGCGCGGCGCCGTGCGTTGCTGACGCTGGGTCGCGCGGCCCACGACGACACCGAAATCGCCCAGCGCGCCTTCAACCGACTGCTGCGTGATCAGCCCGACGACATCGACGCGCTGCGCGGCTTGGCGCAGGTGTCTGATTCGATGGTGGCGATGCGCGCCCTCGACCGGGCTGCTCGGGTCTATCAGGCACGCGGCGACGCCCAAGGCGCGTCCGATGTCATCACCGAGCTGGGTGATTTGTGGCTGGCGCAGCCCGATGGTGTCGACGCGGCGGTGCTGCGGTATCGACAGGCACAGATGCTGGCACCGGGCGCCGTCGGCGCGCTGGTGGGGCTCGCCGAGGTCGCGATCCGGCAGGGCGATCGGGCGACGGCGAGAGAGCGGCTGCTCGACATCATCAGCCTGGCGAATCAGTCGCCTGGGCGCGTGACGGATCCGGTCGCCATCCACCTGCGGCTCGGCCGTCTGCTGGCCGAAGACGGTGAGCCTGCGCAGGCGGTGGTTCATCTGCAGCGCGCGCTCGCGGGCCAACCCGAGCAGGTCGATGCGGCGCTCGAATTGTTGGCGGGCGTCTATTCGGCGGCCGACCGGTATGACGATCTGGCCCGGGTTCAGTCGTTCGCGGCGGCCCGCGCAGCGTCGCCGGGAGAGCGGGGGCGCCGGCTGGCCGAGCTGGCGCTGCTCGTGGCCGACCGCCTTGGCGATGGTGAGCGCGCGGCGCGTCTGCTGCGCGAGGCATCGCATCTGCGACCGCATGACGCCGCGATCCTGAGCCAATTGGCCGAGTTGCTGCGCCGGCAAGACAAGATCGAGCCGCTCGAGGCCGTCCTGGCCCAGCTTGCCGGCTTGCTCGGTCAGGCTGATGAGCTGGCAGCGGTGCATGTCGAGCGCGCAGAGTTGCTGTTCCGGCGCCTCAATCGCGCGGACGAAGCGGCGGTCGCGTTTGGGCTGGCGCTGGGCTGTGCGCCCACCCACGCCGATGCGCTGCGCGGGCTCTCCGAGATCTATCGGGGCCAGGAGCGCGTCGCGGAGTTGGTGACGGTGTTGCGCCGCCTCGCGCCTCTGAGCGTTCCACATCAGGCCCTCGCGTTCTGGCTCGAAGCCGGGCGGCTGGCGGCGGGCCCGTTGGGGCGCCCCGACGAGGCGGCCCACGCATTCGACGCGGCCCTGGCGGTGGATCCCGATGACACTGAGGCCCTGCGGCGCGCGGGCGATCTGCACTTCGAGGCCGGGCGCGCCGAAGCGGCGATGCCGCATTATCGACGGCTGTTTGATCTCTATGAAGAGGACGGCTACGACGAAGCGGCGGCGCCTTTTCTGCAGCGCCTCGCGGCCGCCCACGCGCAGATGGGCCAGCACCCCGCGGCGTTGAGCGTGCTCACCGAGGCCGCGCGCATCGACCCCAACGACATCACCACCTACGAGCGGGCGCAGGATCTGCTGCTGCGCGCCGGCGACGTGCGGGGCATCGTGACCTTCTTCAGCGCCGGCCTTCAACGCGCTGACACGCCTCGGACGCGCGCATTATTGGCGCGTAGGGCAGGGCGGTTGCTCTGGCGCGAGCTGCGGCAGCCCGAAGAAGCGGCGCCGATGCTCGATGAAGCCGTGGCCGCAGATCCCGGCGACGCTGATGTGCTCCGCATTCGCCAAGAGGTCGCGACCGCTTTGGGTGACGACGCGGGCTTGCGCCGACTGTTGCGCATGCAGGCCGACGCTGCGCCGGCTGCTCGACGACCCGCGCTCCGACTTCGTCTGGCCGAACTCCTCGCGAACGCAGGCCTTGCTCATGAGGCCGAGGCTGAACTCGACGCTGTGCTCGCCGATCGTCCAGGGTATGCCCCGGCCGAGGCGTTGCGCGTACAGTGGGCCCGCGCGGTCGTCGAGGCGCCTGGTCGCGCAGACGCGCCCAGCGCCAAACAAGCCACGGCGGATCCGGCCCCCGATGCGGAGGCGCCGACTTCGATTGTGCCGTCTGCAGCGCCCGCGTCATCCCCGCCCGCGTCATCCCCGCCCGCGTCATCCCCGTTTGCGTCATCCCCGCCCGCGTCATCCCGGCCCGCGTCATCCCCGCCCGCGTCATCCCGGCCCGCGTCATCCCGGCCCGCGTCATCCCGGCCCGCGTCATCCCGGCCCGCGTCATCCCTGCTCGAAGTTTCGACCCCGCCAGCGCTGGTGCGACCGAGTATTGAACCCGTCGCGGCGCGCCCCGCTGAGCCGGTCGCTTCGCCGGTTGCGGCGCGCCCTGCGCAGCGGGTGACCGAGCCGGGCTCGCGCGTCGTTCTGGTGGCCGACGACGATCCCGAGGTGGCCCTGGCGCGTTTGCTGGCCGAAGCGACCGACCGCGATACGGCCGCCGCCTGGCTCGCCGTCGCCGAGCACCGCCGTGACGCGCTGCGTCGCCCAGACTCAGCGGTGCCTGACTTTGAGCGCGCGATCGCCCGCGGGACCCCCGAAGAGGCCGCGTGGCACGAAGCGATGGAGGCGCTCGAAGACCTGCACTCCTTGCGGGGCGAGCAAGCCGCGCTGCGACAGTTGTACGATCTGCGCGAAGCCGCAGGTGACGGTGAGCCGGTGCACCTCGCGTTGTTGCGCGCCGCCGCGTGGCGGGCCGAAGGCGCTGTCGACGCGGCGATTGACGCGGCCAAAGCAGGACTGCCCGATGAGCGCGCGGTGATGTTGATCGTCGAGCTGTTGAGCGAGGCCGGACGGCCCGGCGAGGCCGCCGACCGCTTGCTTGAAGACATCACCGATCTCAGCGCGACGGCCCGAATGAACCGCCGCTGGTTGGCCGCCGAGCGTCTCGCGCAAAGTGATGCTGCGCGCGCGCTCGCCATCTACGCCGAGGCGTGGCCAGAGGCCCAGGAGCCGCTGCTGCTCGAAGACTGGTTGCAGCTGGCGCGGACGGCCGACGAGCCGTCTGCGCTGCAGGCGGCCCATATCGCGCAGGCGCGCCTCGCAGACGATGGGCCGCCCCGCAGTCGGGCGATGAGTGACGCAGCGCGGGCCGCTGAACGCCGCCCAGACGGCAGCGACGACGCGTGCTCGCTCTGGCAGCAAGCCGTGACTGCCTGGCCCTCGAACATGGACGCTCTGGAGGCTTTGGGCGAGGCGTTGGTGCGCGCAGACCGCCTGGACGCGGCCGCTGACAACCTCGACGCCCAGATTGGGTCGGCCCTGCCTGGGCCTTGGCGCGCGGGCCTCGCGATCCGGTTGGCCGATCTTGCGTGCACCCTCGATGACTTGCCACGGGCCCAAGCCGCATTGTCGCTCGCCGGTGCCGACGCGCCCGAGGCCCCAGGCTTGGTCGCGGTGCGGGCTCGACTGACCATCAAGGCCGCTGCGATCGTCGAAGGGGCCAAGTCAGCTGAGCTGCCGGCGGAGCCGTTCAAAGGGTCACTGCCGGTGGTCGCCGTGCCCGTGGTCGAGCCTGAAGCGTCCATCGACGCGTCTATCGGCGCGCCTGCCGATCCGGTGCTGGCTGATTCAGGATCGCGCGATGATGAGCCATACCGCACGGCTCAGGTGCCGATCGCGCCGCCGCCGCCCAGAGCGCGTCCGGCGGCCACTCCCAACTCTGGGCCCCCAGCAGACCTGGTCGATCCCGCGCTCCTCCGCCTGAGCCAAGCCGGCGACTGGCCCGCGGTCATCGCGGGGCTCGGCGATCGAGCCGCGCAGACAGACGACGGCGCGCAACGCACGCGACTGCTGCTGCGCCGGGCCGAGCTCGCGGAGCGTCGCCTGGCAGCAGTGCCCGATGCCCTGCGAGATCTGCGCGCCGTTCTTGAGTCGGCTGACGCGCCAACCGAGACGGTCATCCAAGCCATGCAGACCATCGCGCGCCTGGATCCCGACGCGTCGCATATGCTCACCCAAGAGCTGGACCGGCGCCTGCCGTTGGCGTCGGATCGCGAAGCTCGGGCCGCGCTGCTGGCGGTGCGCGGCGAGCTCGCATGGCGGTATCAATCCGACGCGGACGGGGCGCGGGCTGACTTTCATGCGGCGGCGGCCGAGGCGCCGGGCGCGGCTTTAGCGGCGGCGGGACTGGGCACAATCGCGGCCGACTCGGGCGCCCACCGAACGGCGCTTGCCTGGCTACAGGTGGCGCTACACGCCGGACCTCAGGGACCAGCGGCCCTGTCGCCGGCGCAGGAATCAGCGGCCTTCACGCAGCTCACGCGCGTGCTCATCGCGCTTGATCGTCGCGCCGATCTGGCCCCGTTGGCGGGCGCAATCCTCGACGCGAACCCAGGCTGTCGTCCAGCGCTGGCCGTCGTCGACATGGCCCTGTCGGCCGAGAGCCGCTGGCTGGCGCTGCTGACTCGAATTGATGCGGCGATCGACGCCCTCAGCGCGCCTGCATCTGACATCATCTGGCGCAAATCAGAGATTTTGGCGGGGCCATTGCGGCGCCGACCTGAGGCGGTAGCGAGCGTCGACGCCGTGCTGGCGATTGAGCCCGATCACCGCGCCGCACGTCGGCTGGCGCTCGCGCTCGCCGGAGAGCGCGAGGCGTGGTCGGATTACGTGCAGCATGGTGAAGCCCTGCTCGAAGGGGCAGATGAGTCGGGCGAGCGTATCGGGCCCGAGATCTTGCGGCTGGCCGTGGCGCGCGTGCACGCAGATCTACTGGGTCAGCCGGCGCGGGCCCTGGGTCATCTGCGCTCCCTCGATGCCGACGACGCGCTGGGTTTGGATGCGTCCGAATTCTACGTGCAGACCGCCCGCGCGACCGGCGACGTGTCGGCCCTGGGTGATGCGCTGGGCGCACGCGCGCTGCTGCAAGAGTTACCCGGCGCCTGGCTGAGCCTCGTCGAGCATCTCTTGGGCATCGGAGACCTCGATGCTGCGGCCGAGGCGCGCGCGCATATCGTCGTGGATGGGGTCTTTGATCCCAGCCTACAGGCCCGACTGGCGAAGGTGGACGACACGCTCGGTTGAAGCCTGTGCGATCCCATGCTAAGCCCCTATGTCAGACAGACATTTCGACTCACGGTTTTTCGACAAGGACTGTACTTATGCGCGCGCTCATCGGACGAGGACTACTCATCGGTCTTGGAATGGCGCTTGTCGCCTGTGGGGGTCGCGCCAGCGGCTTGAAAGACGAGACGGGTCCCATCGCCAAGTCCGGTGACGCCACGGCGATGGTCGAGGCCGGCGACGCGATGTGGGTCGAGCGCGCAGATCGCGTCAAGGCTGAAGGCGCCGTCGCCAAATGGGAAGCCGCCGCCGGCACTGATCCCACCCGCGCTGATGTCCAGCTCAAGCTCGCATACGGCTACTACTTCCTCGCCAACGCGCATGTGAAGTGGGACGAAGACCCCGAAGACGCCATGCGCGCGCTCTTCCTCAAGGGCGTCGAGGCTGGCGAGCGGGCGATCAAGCTTGAGAGCCCCGAGTTCGCCGCGAAGATCAAGGGCGGCTCCTCATGGGGCGACGCGGTCACGAGCGTGCCGGCGGCCGGCGTGGCTGGGCTCTATTGGTATTCGACCAACCTGGGCAAGTGGGGCCTGCTCGACGGGATCACCACGATCCTGGCGCACAAGGATGACATCTTCAAGACGATCGAGCACGTGCGCAGCCTCAACGAGAGCTTCTTCTACGCCGCGCCGCATCGCTACTTCGGCGTCTACTGGGCCAAGATTCCGTTTGGCAAGGATCTCAAGAAGAGCCGGGTTCACTTCGAGAAGTCGCTCTCGCTTGCCCCCAATTACCTTGAGACCAAGGTGCTCTACGCCGAGCATTGGGCCGCGCGCTCTGACGACGAGGCGCTGTTCAAGAAGTTGCTCAACGAGGTCATCAACACCGCCGATGACGTTGACGCGACGCTGATCCCCGAGAACAAGAACGCCAAGCGCACCGCAAAGGCGATGCTGGAGAATATCGAAGACTTCTTCTAAGTCGACGTCTTCAGACAGCTTCTCAGGTCTACCGCGTTCGTTCTCGATACCTCACCAGGAGATCCCCCATGCGTCTACTCTCGATCTGCCTCGCTGGCATGCTGAGCCTCTGCGCGTCGTCGGCCGCCTTTGCAGGCGACGACGACGAAATCGTCATGAAGCTCGCGACCGTCGCGCCCAAGGGCACGCCCTGGTCCGACCTGCTCAAGCGCTACAAGAAGAAGGTGGCCAAGGCCACCAAGGGGATGGCCAAGAAGGTCAAGATTCGCGCCTACTTGGGCGGCGCCAAGGGTGGCGAGCAGAGCATCGCGCGCCAGGTTGCCAAGGGCACTTTGCAGGGCGGCGGCGTGTCGACCGGCGCGCTGGCCGTGCTCGTGCCCGACATGGACATCCTCGAGCTGCCGTACCTGTTCGACTCCGCCGCGCAGGCCGACACCGTGCTCGACGCAGTCCGCCCGCAGGTTGAAGCGCTGATGGCCGAGAAGGGCCTCAAGCTGATCATGTGGTCCGAGAACGGCTTCCGCTCGTTCGGCACCGACTTCGGGCACGTCAAGGTGCCGGGCGATCTCAAGGCCAAGAAGATGCGCTCGCAGGAGTCGCAGGTGCACCTCGAGATGTACCGCGCGATGGGCGCCAGCCCGGTCGCCATCGCGGTGCCTGAGGTGCTGCCCGCGCTGCAGACAGGCGTCGTCAACGGCTTTGACAACACCGCGTTGTTCATCCAGGCCGCCAGCTGGAACCAGGGCATCAAGTTCTACACGGTCTCCGAGCACATCTATCAGCCCGCCGTCATCATGGTGAACAAGGCCTGGTACGACGCTCTGCCCGCCGACGTGCAGGCTGTGCTCACCGAGGCCGCCACGGGGGCCAAGCCGGGCAAGAAGAGCCTCGAGCAGAAGGGCCGCCGTGCCGTTCGCTCGCTCAGCGAGCCGCTCCTCGCCAACTTCGTGAAGCAGGGCGTCGCGGTCTACAAGCACACCCCCGCCGAGAAGGCCGTCTTCCGCGCGCTGCTGACCAAGACGTGGGCCAAGCGCATCGCGGCCGCCACCCCCAACGGTAAGGCCTTGTTTGAGGCGATCAAGAAGGCCAAGGGCCAATGACGGATCGGCCTGGGCAGGGACAAGATCCAGGGGCGTTACCCCAGGCCGCACCTCAAGAGCCGGCGCTCGAAGCCGTTGAGTCCCCCGCGCCACGCGGGCGGCTGCAGCTCGTCGACGACGGCATCTACCGCATCGAGCGCACCTTCGTGACGCTCGCTGCGCTCCTCATGACCACCACGGTCACCCTCGATATCATCTACCGCAGCTTCGCCTCGGGCGAGAGCCAGTTGGCGACCAAGCTGCAGACGATGCTCGGCTGGTTTGGCCAGACGAAGACCCAGGCCCAGTATGAGTTTCTGCGCGACTGGGTTACGCCGGCGTGCCTCATCGGGCTGACGTTCATCGCCGGGTGGGCGATCTTCGGCGCGATTCGTCGACGCCGCGAGCAGCCGCCGTCGGTTCGCCTCGGCGCCTTGGTTGGACTCGCCTCCGTCGCGGGGGCCTGCGCGTTCGTTCAGTTCGTCGTCAAGGTGCCCAGCGTCTGGGTCTGCATCAGCCTGCTGCTGCTGGGGTGCGCTGTCTACGTGGTGCACGCGGCACGCGAGCAAGACTGGGGCGGCGTTGCCCTGACCGTCATTATCGCGGCCTTGGGCAGCTGGGGCGGCACCACGCTGCCTGAGCAATACATCTGGAGCCAAGAGCTCTCGCTCATCCTGCTCGCGTGGATGGCGTTCTTGGGCGGCAGCATGGCCACCCGCGCTGAGCGACACATCACTGTTGACGCGTTGAGTCGCCTGATTCCTAAGTCAATTCGGCCATATAGCCGCGCGTTGGGGCTGCTCGTTACGGCGATCTTCTGCATGTACATGACCTACTTGTCGTATGAGCATGTCTTCGGCCCAGCCGGCGACTACGTTATCGGCGAGCGCCGCCCATCGACGCAGATCCCGGCCTGGCTTATCATCCTGTCGGTCATCGTGGCGTTTGTCTTGATGAGCGCGCGCTTTTTGGCCCGCTCAATCTCGGCGTTCCTCAACCCGGTTCTGCCCGATCGAGAGTTGACACATTGAGCCTCTTTATCGCGCTGACGGTTGCGCTGCTCCTGTTGTCGGTCCCGCTCTTCGTCCTCATCGGCGCGCTCACCGCCGCCGCCTACGTGATGTTTGGCGACGTGCAGTCGTTGCTCGATGTGGCGCTGGTCGAGAACATCCGCGAGCTCACCGACAAGCCGCCGCTGTTGGCCATCCCGTTCTTCGTGCTCTCGGGCGCGATCATGAGCAATGGCGCCATCGCTCGGCGCTTGGTCAACGTGGCTCGGGCGTTCTTCTCAGGCGTACCCGGT
>JBNMOZ010000117.1:0-11668 GCA_051276005.1 Bradymonadia bacterium
GGTCATGGTGCTCATGCCCAGAAAACCCGCGTCGAGGGCGTCCTCGAGCAGGGCCTCCATCGTCTCCATCTCACCGGGGGTGGGGCGCACGTTGCGATCGACGGCGCGGCCCAGGCCCATCACGGCGGTGCGCATGTCGGAGTGGCCCAAAAAGCAGCTCACGTTGGGGCCCAGCGGCAGCGCCTCGATGCCCGCGATGTACTCGGTGGGCGTCGTCCAGGTCTTGTGGGCTTTGAGCGTGGCCAGCACGTTCGCGTGCGGCAGGGCCTCGACCCGCGAGAACATGTCGGCGCAGTCCTCGGGGTTCGACAGGATCGTGCTCAGGCTGCAGCTGCCGATGCACACCGTCGTCACCCCGTGGCGCACCGACTCGTGCAGGCCGGGCGCGGCGAGCAGCTCGGCGTCGTAATGGGTGTGGGTGTCGAGGAAGCCCGGCATCACCCATTGACCCGCTGCGTCGATGACCTCGTCGGTGGGCGTGGCGGCGAAGGGGGCCTCGGAGATCTCTGCGACTCGACCGTCGACAATCTTGAGGTGCCGGATCGCGCCGTCGGCGCCGGTGCCGTCGAAATACAGGCCGTTGTTGATGATCAGCATCGCGTTGCCTTTCGAGTGACCGGACAGAGGAGGCCGAGCATTGCGCCTTCGACCCTACACTGGAAGGGCGGCGCCCGCTCGCTCATCACCGCGGTGGCGCGCGCTGCGCTGGGCTGTCGAGCGGCCGCGTGATCCGCTACGGCTCGGGCGGCGCGTCGGGCATCGTGGCTTGCTGGAAGTCGGCCATGCGATCGCCAAAGCAGGCGGCGGCGGCGTCATCGAGGCCGGTCGTCTCATCCATCAACGCCGCGCGCAGATGGGCCGTCACGAAGTGGTTGATGACGGGCCACGCCTCTTCGACGGGCAGGTCTGTGTCGCGGCACCCGTCGCTGCCCAGGGTGCGCACGATGGCGGGCACGTCGATGCCGGCTTCGACAGCGATGGCGAGCACGCCGCCTCGATCGCGGCCGATGGCGCAGATGTCGCTGAAGGCCAGGTGGCCGGCGTCTTGGATCGACACCAGCCGACGCGCGCCCGGTTGGGCGGCGTATGCGTTGGCGACGGCGCCCGGCTGGGCGAGCAGATCGGTGGTGCCCCCCATGATCATAGCGGGAATATCTGGGCCCGCGCCGAAGCCCGCGCCGGCGAGCGCGACCCAGGCATCGACGCCGTCGTCTTCGGCCAGGATCCGCGCGGCCAGGGTGCCCATTGAGTGGCCCGATGACGCCACGCGTTCGGCGTCGAGCACGCCCATGAAGCGCGGCACCGTCGGCATGAACGCGCGCACGTCGCGCAGCATTTGGGGCGCGTTGTCACCCTGGGGGAACCCGTTCGCCAGGATGGTGGCCAGGCCGCGTTCGACGTGCTCGGGCGAGGCGACGATGAAGCCCCAAGTGGCCAGGTGCGCGGTCATGAACGACGACTGGCTGCGGTAGCCGGCGAGGCCATGGCTGAACAGCACCAGCGGGGCGCTGACGTCGGCGATGGGCAGATCGCGCCAGGCCGTGGTGACGTGCAGCGGCGCGTCGGCGTCGGCGATGAGCAGGGCGGCTTCGGGCGGCAGCCAATCGCGCATGTCGTAGGCGTCGCGCGGCGTGCCGGCCTCGCTGCCGGGCTCGGCGGGGTACCAGACCTCGAGCGGCGAGCCGTTCATGTCGATGGTCGTGACGCCGGCGGGGTAGGGGCCCGGCGCCGCGAAGGGCGCGGCTGCGCACATCTCGGGCGGGCGCATATCGGGGGCCAGCATGTCGCCCACAGCCATGTCGCCCCCCATGTCGGCCGCGGTCATGTCGCCCGCAGCCATGTCGCCGATGGTCATATCGGGCGCGCCCCGGTCGTCGGGGGCGATCATCCCGCCGCCGTCGTCGCAGCCCAAGAGGGCCAGCAAGATGAGTGAGAGCAGGTGATTGTGTCGCATGGTTCGCCCTCCCCGGGCGTCTCTCGGGGGCATGTCCAGACAGCGAATCTTCAACACGCGACCCCCAACCCGGTCAAGGCGTTGATCGAACTGCAGGTGCAGCGCAGCATGGGGGACAGGTGAGGGGGACCGATGATGCGATGGCGATGGATTTGGGCAGGGCTGGCGTTGGGCGCATGCGACGACGCGAGCAGCGGCGCTTCCACGGCCGAGATGCGGTCTGACGCGGTGGTTGACGCAACCACTGATGGGTCGCCAGACGCCGCGAGCGACGCCGCGAGCGACGGCGCGGTCGACGGCGCCGCCGACATGGCGATGCCCGATCCCTGCGCGCCAGACGGACGCGGGTGGTTGGCTGTAGACATCGAAGGGTGGTTCATCGAATACACGCGAGCGGGGGACTGGCGGGTCACGGCGCCCCACCACTTCGGTCACTTGGATACCACCGAGTTGACCTCGGCGCCCCGGTGTGTGGACGGCGTGCCCACCCCCAGCGTCGCGATGCACGTCGGCGAGCCCCGCGTCACGAACCTGTTCGGCGCGTTCCGCTTCGATTTCCAAGCTGTCGACGAGACGCACCCCGCGGCCGATCCCGTCATCACCACCGACACGGGGCTCACCTTCACCTGGCCAGACGCTGAGGTCGCGCTGCACTTCGAGCCCTACCCGGGCAGGGGCCTGTGGATCGGCTTGCAGAGTGCCCAAGAAGACGGGCGGGCCGATGGCGGTCGCTTCGCCGTGCAGTGCCGAGCGGCAGAGCACTACTACGGCCTCGGGACCCAGGTCGTCGGGCCCGACCTTCGGGGCCGCACCTACCCGCTCTGGACCCAAGAGCAAGGCAACGGCAAGCCAGAGAACGGCCAGCCCTTTCCCCTCGCGAACATCCCCGAGGCCGCCTACGCCCCCATGGGCGTGTGGCATTCGTCGCTCGGGTGGTCGGCGGTCATCGGGCACGACGCCTACACTGAGATCGACCTGTGCGACTCAGTCGCCGATCGCCTCCAGGTGAGGAGCCACGGGGCGATGCCTTCGTTCGTGCTCATGCCGGGCGCGACGCCCAAGGAGCGCCTCAGCGCGGCCACCGCGCATGTCGGCCGGCCGATGACGCCGCCAGATTGGGTGCTCGCGCCTTGGAATGACACCGTGGGCGGACCCGCGCGCCTCGCCGAGATGGCGACCCAGTTGCGGGCGCTCGACATCCCCTCGTCGGCCATCTGGACCGAGGACTGGATCGGCGGCTTCGACTCGCCCAACGGCTACCGGCTCTCGTACGCCTGGCAATGGGACCAGGACTCTTATCCCGACCTGCCGGCGCAGATCGATCGTCTGCATGCCGACGGCTTCGCGTTCCTCGCCTACTTCAACAGCTTCGTGCCCGAGACGACCCGCATGTGGACCGAAGGCCAGGCCGGCGGCTTCCTCATCAAGGACGCCGAGGGCGAGGTGATCAGCTTCCTGGATCCGGCGTTTCGCAACGCCAGCTTGGTGGATTTGTACGATCCGCCCGCGGTGCAGTGGCTCGAGGCGTACCTGCGCACGGCCGCGGTCGACCTGAAGATCGACGGGTGGATGGCCGACTTCAGCGAATGGCTGCCGGTCACCGCGGTGGCGCCGGACGGCTCGACGGGCTGGACCAATCACAACCCGTATCCGCTGCTCTGGAACCAGGCACAGACCCGGGTGATGAACGCCGCGCACGCCGACGACCCGCGCGGACAGAACGACTGGGCGGTCTTCGTGCGCGCGGGCTGGGCCTCGATCAACGGCGGCTCGGCGGGCACGGCGGGGGTGCTCTGGGCGGGGGATCAGAACACCAACTGGCAGCGCGACGATGGCTTCCCGAGCATCATCCCTATCGGCATTCACGCGGGGCTCGCGGGCGTCGCATGGTTCGCCACCGACATCGCCGGCTACAACTCGCTGATGACCACCAACACCAGCAAAGAGCTGTTCTTCCGCTGGTCGGCGCTGGGCGCCTTTCTGCCGGTCATGCGCACCCACCACGGCGGCTCACACTGCGACAACTGGAGCTTCGAGCGCGACGCCGAGACCATCGCCCACTACCGGCGCTACGCGCGGATTCACACCCTGCTGTATCCGTATCTGCGGGCGCTGGGCGACGAAGCGAGCGTCACTGGCGTGCCGATCATGCGGCATGGCTTCCTGGTCGAGGCGGGGGATGATGTCGCGCTTCATCAGGCCCCCGATCAGTACTTCCTGGGCGACGCCCTGCTCGTGGCGCCGGTGGTCGAGCAGGGCGCGCGGGCGCGGCAAGTCGTGTTTCCCCGGTCTCAGGAGGCGTGGTGGCCGCTGCTGGGCGACGCACCCGATGCGACGAGCCCGGTCACGGCGCCGCCCACCGAGATCCCGGTCTTCGTGCGACCGGGCACGATCCTGCCGTTGCTCGGCACCGTGGTCGACAGCTTCTACGGCGCCAACGCTGAGGGCGTCACCGATCTGGGCGACGTCGCCGACTGGTGGCGACTCGCGCTCTATCCCAGCGCGGACGGCGAGCTGTTCCGGATCGAATGGGGCGCGACCTTCGCGCAAGGCGTCGCATGGGTCGACGTCGACTGGTCCACCGCGATGGTCGACGAGACGCCGCTGCCCGAGTGTGGCGCGCTCATCGAGGCGTCGTGCCGGCGTGCGAGCGGGGCGACGGTCTTTGGACCGGCCCAGCTGACGGCCGGCGACGCGTGGCTCGACGTCGGCCCAGGGCGCTTCGACGTCTCCCTGGGCGGTGACGCCTTCGGTGACGACGCCCGGCCCACCCCGCTGGACGCGATCGACACGCTGATCGCAGATGTGCGCCGAATTTGCCCCATCGATGAGCCGCCTGAAGAGTAGCCGTCATGGAGTATGTTTGAATGCATGGGCGGCAGAGGCCGTCGCGCCGTGACTCCCAATCGTTTCGCTCCGACCGCTTCGCGCCCGATCGTTCCACGCCCGACCGTCGATCTGCCCACCCGCCGATCGTTCACTTATGGAGGCCCAATGCGCATTCGAACCCTCGCCCTGACTTTCGCCGCCCTCGGCATGCTCGCCGCCGAGGCGCAGGCCAACGACACCCTGAAGATCGAACGCGCCAAGGTGCGCTCCATCAATCAGAGCCGGGTGGCGCTGAGCCTGGGGCTGTCGACTCGGGGCGGGCGCAGCAAGCACGCGGTCGAGATCTACTATGTGCGCGGCAGCCAGCGCGTTCGGTTGAGCCGCAAAGAGGCCACCTTCTCGGGCACCCGCGGGGGCTTTGAGTCGGGCATGTCGGTTGATCTGGGGCGACGCAACCTCAAGAAGGCGCGCCTCGAGATCATCGTGCCCGACTGCCGCGCGCGCAGAGAGTGCAAGCGCACCGTCGCCCTGGGTGGCGGCGCCAACGCCGGCTTCGACGGCAGCCCTAAGTTCGAGCGCCGCGGCAGCGACACGATACTCAAGCTCAAGGTGCGCAGCACCGGTCTTAGGAAGACGGGCAAGTGCAAGGCGGGCCTGAAGATTGATGGGCGCAAGCACGGCAAGATGCAGCTGTTGCCTGCGTTGAACCCCGGCCAGACGCACACGCTGTCGCTGCGCTATCCGAACAGCAAGAAGGGCAAGAAGTATGAAGCGGCGATTCGGTGCCGCGACCTGGTGCGCGGCGACAACGTGCAGAAGGGCACGTTGCGCTAGCCCGCTGATCCGCTGACGCTCAGCGGTCGGGCTCAGCGGTCGGGCTCAGCGGTCGGGCTCAGCGGTCGGGCTCAGCCCTTCTGACGACCCGTCACGATCGCGTAGATGATGCAGCCGGCCGTGTAGTAGACCAGCGCGGTCACCGCGAGCAGGGCCGCCGGCGCGATCGCCCCGCCAATGCCGGTCAACCAACCGGCGATATCAAACTCCCACGACACGTCCATCGCGCCGCCCGCACCGGGCAGGCCAATGCCCATACCGGACGGGATGCCCATCATGATCTGGCTCAGGCTCTCGCCGCCCAAGCCCGCGGCGGTGCCGCCCATGCCAATGCGCGTCCCGATGGTCAACAAGGGGAAGATGATGACA
Source organism: Bradymonadia bacterium (assembly GCA_051276005.1). GTDB lineage: Bacteria > Myxococcota_A > Bradymonadia > UBA7976 > UBA1532 > JBNMOZ01. The sequence goes on from JBNMOZ010000117.1 coordinate 5,987, forward strand.
ATCCACGCGAAGCCCATGGTGACGATGGTCAGCAGCAGGTAGAGCGCGAGGCTGAAGCCGTGCTCCTTGAACAGGCCGCCGAGCCGCTTGAGGGTGTCGACCGGGCCGGTCTTCTCGTTGTAGATGACCGGAATGTAAAGCGGAATGCTGTAGAGGAAGACCACACCGACCGCGCCCGCGATGAGCGAGAGCAACACCGTAACGGGGCTGAGCGCGCCCCAGACGATGGGCCCGGCGACTGGGATACGGCCGATCAGGCCGAGGATGAAGGTCAACGCCCAGACGCCGCCGATGACGGCGACGAAGGCGATGGGCGTGCCCACGACGCTCTTGATCTGTGACTTCGTCCAGTCGATGCCGGCCTTGATCGACGAAGAGCGCTGCTCAACGACCGTCTGGTGCACGACGTAGCCAATGATCGACGCGACGAGCGCGGCTGCGCCGACGAAGCCCAACCAGGCGACGACGTTGAAGACAGTACCCAGCAAGCCGACCATGCCGCCGAGCAGGCCGCCGACCCATTGCAGGACGCCGAAGAGCACGATGGCGACCCAGAACCCGAGGGTGGCGAAGATGACGCGGCGGGTGTCGAACACGCCCACGAAGGCCCGCGGCAGATCCTTCCAGGTCCAGGCGCCGCTCTCGCCGGGCTTGAAGCCCGGGAAGGCCAGCCCAGCGGGCACGTCGTCCTCTGCTTGGATCGCGTCAGACAGCGCCGAGTCGAACGCGCTGGCGTTGTCGGCCTCGGCTGCGGCCTCGGCTTCGGCTGCGGCTTTGCGCTGGGCGAGCACCGCGGCTTCGGCGGCGCTGACTGCGGCGGCCATGCTGCCATCGTCAGACATCATCGTCGCGGCCGGCTCACCGACATCGGCGGGTGGACCGGGCGGAGGCGCGGCCGACTCACCAAACGAGGCCGGGGGAATCGACGGCCCGCGCTGGGGGCTGGGGGCCTCGCGGGTGGCGTCCATGACCGGGGGCTCGAAGCTGGGCGGCCCGGGTGGGTCGAACGCGGCGGCCGGTGCAGGCACCGGCGCAGCCGCGGGCACATCGGCCGTCGGGACGACCAGGCCATTGTGATCGAGCGTGATATGACGTCCGCAACGCGTGCACGCGACGATAATGCCGTCATCGGGCACCTGATCGTCGGGAAACGCATGCGGCGCCTGACACGCAGGGCAGTTGAACTCCATGGACACATCCTTGGCCAGTGAGATGCGCCAATCTGGCATCGGCATGGTGGAGTGTCAACGCGCAGAAAAGCCAGCGCGCAGAGGGATCAGCTTGGGGCGGTGTCGCTGCGGTATCAGTCAGGCGGGCAGGGCGCGCCGTGAGTCGTGCGCGCCGTGAGTCGGGCGCGCCGCGAGTCGGGCGGGCAGGGCGATCAGCTGATCGTCAGTGGATCTTGCACGAACCAGTCGAGCTTCTCGGCGTTCTCGACGATCTCTTCGTCACCCTTGTTGATGACGATGGAGACGCCTTCGCAGTTCTCAAGCAGCTCGAAGTCGTTCATCGAGTCGCCGATCATGAGCATCGGGCTGCGACCAACCGTGTCGAGGAACAGCTCGAGCTTGCCCTCGCCGATCGGCACCGGCTCGATCACACGATCGGTGTAGCTGCCGCCCTGGGTGTGCAGCTCGATGCCGAGCACGCGCTCTTCGGGGTGTCCGATACGACGCGCCAGGGCACGCAGGATGTAGGCGTTGCTGGCGCTGACAATCCAGGTCTGGAAGCCGTAGTTGTTCAGCGCCTGCATCAGCTCGAGCATCTCGGTGTGCATGCGGATGCCGACCGGCATGACCATGCCCTGAAACGGCGGGCCCGCGGGGATCTCTTCGTTGCCCACCTGGCGCACCAGCTCGTGGTCGAGCACCTGCTCGACGAGCTCAGCGACCGTGCGCTCGTGCAGGCCCTTGAGCATACGCGCGGCGAAGGTGGACGCCTGCTCGACGCCGTCGGTCTCGCGGATGCCCTCGTAGACGCCGATCATGCCCGCGCGATAGCGGCGATAGGCGGCGGTGTCGTCGACCTCGCTGTCGCTGCGCCCGGCCACGGCCTTGTAGGCGGCTGTGATGGCGTCGCGGCCGTAGCGATCGGGCACGATGTGCCAGAAGCCACGATCGGTCTTGAGCCGGCGCCGCGTGATCATGAACCGCAGCATCGCCTCACCGATGTCGTTGTGGATCAGGGTCTCATCGCAGTCGAAGACCGCCAGCGGCGGGCGCTCGGGATCGTAACCCTCGCTCTGCACGCCGTGATTGAGGAGAAGATCGACGAGGGCTTGATGCACCTCGGGCTTCCAGGCGCCCAGGGGGAGAATCTCCGTCCCGGGGGTCTGCTCGACGTCGTCGGTCATGGTGTGCCTCGAAAGTTCAGAGAGAGTCGGGATCAAAATTGCGACGCGTGCGCTCGGCCCCACGGGCGCGGAGCTGCGTACGTCGCCGGATCGGGAAGAGCAGAAACGCGCCCAACAAGAACCAGGGCGTGGGGGCGTCGTGGCGGCTGACGCGACACCCGCCGTCGTCGCCACCATCGCCAGGCACGGGCTCGACCAGGCCTGCGTCAGCTGCGTTGCCGCCGCCTTCGCCACCAGCGCCAGCGCCGCCTTCACCCATCGCCATGTCGACCTCGGTCACGCCCATGTCGGCTTCGACGATGCCCATGTCGGGCATGTCGCCCGCGCACATGAAGCCGGCGACCGCGTGGGTGTTGTCGTAGGCGCCCATGCCACTCGCGGCCAGCGAGATGAACTTGTTCGCGCGCAGCGCAGGGCCGCTCAGGCGGGCCCGCAAGCGCGTCTGAAACGTGGCGCCCGACTCGCCGATCCACCCGTCGAGGGTGGGCTCGCCGAAGGCGCCGTCGATGCCGCTGGCCTGCTCAGTGACGAACATTTGAGTCTGTCGCGTGCCCACGAGGGCGTCGAGGGCGGGCAGGTAGTTCGTCTCGCTGGGCGAGATGAAGCTGACGTCACCGAACTCAAGCTCGCGGGTGGTCAGGCTCGCGTTGAAGCGGGTGCTGCCCAACGTGAAGATGACCAAGTCGGCGTTGCCGGCCGGTACCGCGGTGTTGGTGGGGAACAGCGCAAGCGGGATGTCTTGGCCGGGCGCGCGCGGGAAGGTGATGTCGATGACCGGATCGACCTTGTTGACCCCGATCGCAGCCGTGTCGATGAAGAGCGTGACCATCATGTAGTTCTGGTCGATGACGGTGTCGATGACCGTCTGCGCGTCTTCGTCGATCATCACGCCGATGCTGGCGGCATAGGCGGCCAGATCGCCGTCGAGCAGGTCGGGCACGCTGAACAGCCGCTGCGGCAGCGCCATGTTGGGCGTGGGGCCCCAGGTGTCGGACTGCGGGGCGGTGGCTGCGTGGCCACTGTCAGCGTCGTCACAGACGCCCGTGAATTGCGGCCGGGTGCCCGTCGCGAGCGCGTCGAGCGCGGCTTGCTCCCCGCGAGTGACGAGCACGCCATCCTCATCGGGGGTGTTGAAGTTGGGGATGGCGATCATCCACAGCAGGGTGGTCGGCGAGCCGGCATAGCGCACTTGGCTGACCATGCGCAGGGTGTCGGCTGATCGCACAAAGGCGGTGCGAGACGCGTCAAGCGCGGTGCCGGACCCGGTGTCAGAGATGAACGTGCCAAGCCCGAAAGCCGAACCGCTGACGAGCAGGAATCCAGCACCGATGGCGAGCGACAAGCGAGACATACTGGACCTCAAAGCGCCTCCAGGTCTGCCAGTGCGAGATTGGCCCGGTGGTGCACGACGCGCCCACAGGCAATGGCAATCAGACACGGGACAGACGTCAACAATTCCACGCGCTCTACCGACACGTGGTCGGCGCACGGTACGGGGCCAGTGTCAGCGCGTCAAGGTGTGGGCGCGGCGTCGAACGCGGCATCTGGGGGCAGGCCAGCGTCGGGGGTCGGCTCGGCGCTTGCGTCGGCCAAACCAGCGTCTGGCGGTCCGGCGTCTGGCGGTCCGGCGTCTGGCGGTCCGGCGTCTGGCGGTCCAGCGTCTGGCGGTCCAGCGTCTGGCGGTCCGGCGTCTGGCGGTCCGGCGTCCGGCTGCGGTTCAGCATCGGGGTCGGGGGTCGTCATCGACCAGAAGCGCGCGCCTTCGGCGGTCAACTGGACGCGGCCGGGCGGGCCAATCCAAAGCTGCGTGGGATCGAGCGCTTCATCGTCGATGAGGGCCACCTGACCGGTGCTCGTGTCGAAGCGCCGCAGGCCGTCTGGCGCCAGCCAATACACCCGGCCTTCGCGCGCCCAGGGCACGCCCATGCGGGCCGCGCCGATCTGGGCGCCGGGCCTGGTTGGGCCGTTGGCGAGCACCCAGAGCACCGGACTCTCACCCGCGATCCAGGCGATGAGATCGGCGTCACGCGCGGGCCGGCCCGGTGGCGCCTGGCTGGGGCTCGACAGGCTCCGGTTGAGTATGTTGATGCCCACGCCCTCCATGACGAGCGCACCACCGCGACGCGCCCGGGCGATCATCAGATCGTCCACCGGCGGCGTGGGGTCGCTGATCGCGTCGGCGAGCTGGTCGGCCGCGAGGCCATCGAACGGTGCGCGCAGCAGCGCGGTCGTGTCGCCCACGCGCTCATGCAGATAGACCCCGTCGAGGCCGATGACCGGGGCGCCCAGATCGCCAAACGGCGACAATGGACGCGTCACGTCGACGATCCGCGCCATCAACTGCGCGGCGGGGCAGATCAAGGGGGCGTCCAGGCCGCCGCCCTCGCAGCCGGCCGTCTGCAACCAGACGTCGATGTCGCCCAAACAGGCGGGCTCGGCGGCCGGCCCCTCATCGAGGGTCGTGACGTCGTTGGTGGTCAGGTCGAGCGCCATCAACGCGCCATCGCTGAGATACAGCAATCGGTCGCCGCACCAGCGAGGCGCGCGCGTGTCGCCCATGGGCAGGGGGCGCAGGCAGCCCTCGTCGATCGCGCCGTCACAGTCCTGATCGACCGCGTCGCAGGTCTCAGCGGCGGCCTCAGCGTCCGATTGGCCCGCCTCGACGCTGCACGCCACCTGCCCGTCGGGTGCGCATTCACGAACGCCGTCGCGGTCGCAGATCGTACAGGCCGCACCCAGATCGAGCCCGTCATCGACGTCGCCATTACAGTCGTTGTCGAGCCCGTCGCACACCTCGGCTCGGCCGGGGTGTTGATCAGCGCGCAGATCGTCGCAGTCGCGCAGCGAATCCGGGATCGGTGCGTCGCACTTGGCCGGGAAGCAGTCGCCGTCTTCGTCGATGCAGCCGCTGCCGAGCAGCGAATCGATGAGTGGGCAGGGATCGATCGGGATGGGCACGCAGAGCCGGCCGTCCAAGATCTGGCCGAGGCCGCACTCGCGCGGGGGCGTCGCGTCGCCCATATCGCCCAAGTCGCCGTCGCCCATGTCGAATAAGCCCTCGGAGTCGGCTCCAAATTCGGCCGAACATCCGCTCAACACCAGCGCGCCCACGGCCAGACAGGTCTCAACGAAGCGGCGCATATTGTACCTCCCAGCCCTGCCGGTTCATGACGGCCCAACTCAGATAGCCGTTCCAAATCGATGGATTGCGGTTGTTGCTACCAGACGACAGGTCGCTCAGCCGGTTGTCTTCGAAGTGCAGGGCTTCGATGTGCCAAGCCCCGCGGACGAACGAGACGGTGGCGATCCAGTCGTTGCTTGCCGCGATC
>JBNMOZ010000118.1:0-11586 GCA_051276005.1 Bradymonadia bacterium
CCCCGGCGACACCGAGCTGATGCTGCTCAGCGCCGACGGCAACATCGTCATCAACGACAGCGACCTGAGCGGCGGCCTGTGCGCGGGCCTCGCCGAGACGCTGCCCGCCGGCGACTACACCGTCATGATCAGCGGCGCAGCCGGCCAGGCCGTCGGGGCCTACTTCCTCGACGCGACCTTTGAGTTCGAGCGGCTGCCCGGCGAGCCTTGTGACCCCGAGGGGGTGCTCAACCGCTGCGCCGCCCCGGCCGAATGCCGCGGCGAGCCTGCACTTTGCCGCATCGGCGATTGCGGCGACGGCGTGCAAGACGTGGGCGAGGCCTGCGACGACAACAACCTGGTCAACGGCGATGGCTGCGACGCGCAATGCCGCGTCGAAGCCTGCGGCAACGGCGTCGTCGACGCGGGCGAAGGCTGCGATGACGGCAACAACATCGATGGCGACGACTGCGACGCGAGCTGCGTGAGCGAGCTGGTCTGCGGCGATGGCGACATCGACGCGGGCGAGGACTGTGACGACGGCAACCTGGTCGACGGCGACGGCTGCAATGCGGCCTGCGTGCGCGAGCCGGCCTGCGGTGACGGCATCCTCGATGCGGGCGAAGACTGCGACGACGGCAACATCATCGACGGCGATCGCTGCGACGCGAACTGCGCCATCGAGCCGGCCTGCGGCGACGGCACCCTCGATGCGGGCGAAGGCTGCGACGACGGCAACAACATCGATGGCGATCGCTGCGACGCGAACTGCGCCATCGAGCCCTTCTGCGGTGACGGCATCCTCGATGCAGACGAAGAGTGTGACGACGGCAACAACCGGGGCGCCGACGGCTGCGATCCCCTGTGTGTGCGCGAACCGCGATGCGGCGACGCCGTGGTCGACCCCAACGAGGAGTGCGACGACGGCAACCTGATCAACGGCGACGGCTGCGACGTGGTCTGCACCCTCGAAGGCCCCGATTCCGACCCGGCCTGTGGTGACGGCGACGTTGATCCGGCCACCGAGAATTGCGACGACGGCAACCTGCTCGACGGCGACGGCTGCGACAGCCTGTGCACCTTTGAGGTCATCAACGTCAACACCGCGTTCGCCCAATTATTCGGCGCGTTCGCGGCGCAGAACGGCGACACGTTCCGCTTCACTGTCGAGTCGACCGCGACCCTGTTCGCGACCACCGACAACGGCGCGGGCGTCTGTCCGGGCGGGGTCGACACGTTCTTCACGGTCAACCGCCTCGACGTGCCCGACGATGTCGCGACCAATGACGACGGCGGCGACGGCCTGTGCTCCGCGCTTGAGTTGCTGCTCGAACCCGGCGAGTACGAGCTGGTCGTGACCGGCTTCGGCGACGCGGCCGTCGCGGGCTACGTCCTCAACTTCCAGCTGATCGCCGACGTCTCGGCTGGCGGCGCGTTTGCGGGCGGGTTCACGGCGAACGGTGACGACGGCTTCCTGCTGACCATCGCCGCCGAGACCGACGCGCGCATCGCGACGGGCGACGGCGCCGGCGGCTGCCCGGGCGACACCCAGATCGTGCTCTACGCCGTTGACGCGCAAGGCCAGCTCGCGCTCATCGACACCGTCGCCGATGGCGGCGTGGGCGCCTGCGCGGCCATCGATCAGGCCTTCGCGGCGGGCACCTATCTGATGTTCGTGCAGGGCGTCGACGGCGTGGCCATCCCCGGCTACGTGCTCGACGTCGAACGCGGCGCATGCGGCGACGGCGTGGTCGAAGGCGCCGAAGCCTGCGACGACGGCAACGCGATCAACGGCGACGGCTGCGACACCGCCTGCACGCTTGAGGACTTCGACCTGATCAACGCCGAGTCGCTGGCCGTCGAGAGCGTGCCCGTGGGCGGCGTCGACACCTATAGCTTCATCGTCGACGACGAGTCGTATCTGTTCGCCGCAACCGATGGCCCCCAGGGTGGATGCCCCGGCGACACACTGCTGGTTCTCTACAGCATCAACGCCGGCGTGCGCGTCGAGGTCGGGCGCGACGATGACGGCGGCGACGGCGGCTGCTCGGTCTTGCAGAACAACGCCCTGCCGGCCGGCACCTATGAGCTCGACGTCAGCGCCGCGATCGAGTTGACCTACCGACTCGTCGTGTTCCACACGGTGCTTATCAGCCAGCTGGGCGACTATGCGGGCGCGTTGGTCGCGGGCGGCGACGACAACTTCAGCTTCAGCCTCAACATGCCCACGAGCCTGTCGATTCGTACCGGCGGCGCACGCCGCTGCCCCGATGACACGGTGATGCTGATCTACAGCGTCGACGCCAACGGCGCGCGCGCGCTGGTCGTAGAGAACGACGACGGCGGCGACGGGCTGTGCTCGCTGGTGGCGCAGGAGTTCCCGGCCGGCGACTATGAGATCGTGGTCGTCGGCTATAGCAACAACGCGGTCGCGCCCTATGTGTTGAGCTTCGACCTGCTGTGATCTGGGGGCCTCATCTGGTGCTCATCAAACGCCGAGGCCTTCGACATGCGTCGCCTCCGGCGCGCCCTCATTGCAATCACCGTCGGTCTTCTGCTCAACACCCACTGTGATGGGGTTGACGACGCCTACGCGCTGCCTGAAGACTGATCGCCATGACCCTGGCGCGCAGCTAACTCCCGCGCTGGCCGACAAAATCCCAGTGTCGGTCTAGCAGGTGACGCTTTGCTGGATTCGACCCTGGACCGGCGCTAGGTTGTGGCGCCAAGCACGCCGAGGAAAATGCGCTTTCAAAATGTCAGTATCGCCGGCCTGACCCATGTCGATGGGCCGAATCGTATCTCGTCCGCGAGCCTTGAGAGCCAGCTGAGCGCGACCATGAGTCGCATCGGCATGGCGCCCGGCATGCTCGAAGGCCTCACCGGCATCGCCGCTCGCCGCTGGTTCGCGCCCGATACGCAGCCCAGCGACGTCGCGACGTTGGCGGCCGAGAAGCTGCTGGCCCAGGTCGACGTGCCCCGAGAGCGCATCGGCATCCTGGTGAACACGTCGGTGTGCCGCGACTACCTCGAGCCCAGCACCGCCTGCATCGTGCACGGCAACCTGGGCTTGCCGCCGACCGCGTTGAACTTCGACGTCGGCAACGCGTGCCTGGGCTTCCTCAACGGCATGACCATCGTCGGCAACATGATCGAGCTCGGTCAGATCGACTATGGCCTGGTGGTCGATGGGGAAGACTCACGCCAAGTGGTCGAGGCGACGATCGCCCGCCTCAATGATCCTGAGACCACCGTCGCGTCGTTCCGCGCCCAGTTTGCGACGCTCACGCTGGGCAGCGGCGGCGCGGCCATGCTGCTCTGCCATCGCGATCTGGCACCCGACGCCCCGCGCTACACCGGCAGCGTGACGGTCGCCGCAACCGAGCACCGCCGCTTGTGCTGGGGTCAGCGCGATCGCATGCACACCGACACGCGCCGCTTGCTGGCCGCCGGGGTCGCGCTGGCCGACGACGCCTACAAGACCGCCTGCGACACGTTCGGGTGGACCCCCGAGGCGCTCGATCACTTGATCCTGCACCAGGTCTCCAAGGTGCACACCCAGACGCTCTGCGCGCAGCTGGGGCTCGACGCCAACAAGGCGCCGAAGATCTTCGCAGAGTTTGGCAACATCGGCCCCGCCGCGGTGCCGATCGCCCTGTCCAAGGCCGCCGAGGACGGACGCTTCGCCAAGGGCGATCGCCTGGCGTTGATGGGCATCGGCTCGGGCCTCAACTGCATGATGGCCGAAATCGTATGGTGACCGATCCGGCGTGGCGTGCGCTGTATCCCTTCGAGAGCCACACCTTCGACAACGAAGGCCTGCGCTATCACTACCTCGACGAGGGCCAGGGCGCGCCGGTCATCATGGTGCACGGCAACCCGACGTGGTCGTTCTACTACCGCAACCTGGTGTTGGCCCTGCGCGGCACCCACCGCTGCCTGGTGCCCGATCACATCGGGTGCGGCCTCTCCGAGAAGCCCGGCGACGCCGACTACGACTTCCACTTCGGGCGCCGCGTCGACGACCTGGGCCGCTGGATCGATCACCTCAACCTGGGCGATGACCTGACGCTGGTCGCCCATGACTGGGGCGGCATGATCGCCATGACCTGGGCGAGCCGCAACGCCGCGCGGGTCAAGCGGCTGGTGCTGATGAACACCGCCGCCTTCCCCCTGCCCGCCAGCAAGCCCCTGCCCCGCTCGCTCTGGCTGGCGCGCGACACCTGGGTCGGCTCGGTGTTGGTCAAGCGCTTCAACGCCTTCGTGCGGGGCATGCTGCGCTACGCGGTGATGGGCAAAGTGGCCCCCGACGTGCGCGCTGGATACCTGGCGCCGTATGACACGCCGGCCAATCGCATCGCCACGCTGCGCTTCGTACAAGACATCCCGCTCAAGCCCGCAGATCCCGGCTGGGACACGCTGCAGACGGTCGCCGACGCGGTGCCGAGCTTCGCGTCGATCCCGACGCTCATTGGCTGGGGCCACAAGGACTTCGTCTTCGATCGCCACTTCTTGGACGTGTGGAAGACGCTGTTGCCCGACGCGGAGTACGTCGAATATCCCGAGGCCGGGCACTTGCTGCTCGAAGACGAGGGGCCCGACTTCATCGGGCGCATCCAGGCGTTCCTCACCACGCACCCGGTGACCTGATGAGCGCGACGCCCGACGCAGCCAAGCGGGAGACGGCCAACATCGCCGCCGTGCTGCCCCAGGTCGCCCGGGAGCGGCCCTACGCGCCCGCCATCATCTTCCCCCATGGGCGCGACGCGAGCGGCAACGTCGCCTACACCCACTACACCTATCGCCAACTCGACGCGCTCAGCGACGCGATCGCCGCCGGCCTTGAGATCGTGGGCGCGGGCCGGGGGGTGCGCACCGTCTTGATGGTGACGCCGAGCCTGGAGTTCTTTGCGCTGGCCTTTGGTCTGTTCAAAGCCGGCGCGGTGCCGGTGATCGTCGATCCGGGCATTGGCCTCAAATCACTCAAGGTTTGTCTGGCCGAGGCCGAGCCCGAGGCGTTCATCGGCATCCCCGCTGCGCACGCCGCCCGGCTGGCGTTGGGCTGGGGCCGCGGCACCATCAAGACCCCGATCACCGTCGGGCGCCGGCTGTTCTGGGGCGGCTCGACCCTCGAAGACGTCAAGGCAAAAGGCCGCGCCCACATCGCAGCCTGCGCGGCCGCGGGCACGCCCTGGACGATGGCGGCCACCCGCCCCGAAGAGACCGCGGCCATCTTGTTCACGAGCGGCAGCACTGGGGTGCCCAAGGGCGTCGTGTATCGCCACGCCGTGTTCCTCGCGCAGGTCGAACGCATCAAGACGATGTATGACATTCAGCCCGGCGAGGTCGATCTGCCGACCTTCCCGCTGTTTGCGCTCTTCGACCCGGCCTTCGGCATGACGACCATCTGGCCCGACATGGATCCGCGCAACCCCGCGGGCGTCGATCCCAAGAAGCTCATCGAAGCCATCGAAGACTTCGGCGTCACCAACATGTTCGGCTCGCCCGCGCTGCTCAACACGTTGAGCCGCTATGGGGCCGAGCACGGGGTGCGCCTGCCGACGCTCAAGCGCGTGATCACGGCCGGCGCCCCGGTGTCGGCGACCGTGATGGCGCGCACCTTGGACATGCTCGGCGAAGGCGGCAGCATTCACACCCCGTATGGCGCCACCGAGTGCTTGCCGGTGTCGTCCATCGACAGCCATCAGGTGCTGGGCGACACCCGGCACGCCACCGACGACGGCAAGGGCGTGTGCGTCGGCAAGCCCCATGATCGCGCGGTGGTCAAGATCATCAGCGTCACCGACGATCCCATCGCCGATTGGTCTGATGCCTTGGTCGTGCCCGACGGCGAGATCGGCGAGATCGTGGTCAAGGGGCCCATGGTCACCTGGTCGTACTACAACCGCGCCACGTCGACCGCTGCCGCCAAGATCCAAGACGGCGACGACGTGCGCCATCGCATGGGCGACGTGGGCTACTTCGACTCAGGCGGGCGCCTTTGGTTCTGCGGGCGTAAGGGCCATCGCGTGCAAACCGCCGACGGCACCCTGTTCACGATGCCCTGCGAGGGGCCGTTCAACGCGCACCCCGATGTGTTCCGAACGGCCTTGGTCGGGGTGGGTGACGCGGGCAAACTGCGCCCGGTGCTGTGTGTTGAGCTTGAGCCCGGCAGCGCCGATCGCTGGGACGCGGTGAAGGCCGCGCTGACCGACATCGCGACTCAACGCCCCCAGACGCAGGCCATCGAGATCTTCCTGCGCCATCCTGGGTTTCCCGTCGACATTCGACACAACGCCAAGATCGGCCGTGAGGCGCTGACGATCTGGGCACAGGGCAAGCGATGAGCACCGGACAGACGATCCTGGTCACGGGGGCCGGCGGCTTCTTGGGCGGCGCGATCGCCCGCAAGCTCAGGGCCCGCGGCGACGACGTGGTGGGGTTCCAACGCGGCAGCTATGCGGCCTTGGACGCCTTGGGGGTGCGCTCGATCCAGGGTAATCTGGCCGATCCAGCGGCGGTCCGAGCGGCCGTCGAGGGCTGTGATGCGGTGGTGCATGTGGCCGCCAAAGCAGGGGTCTGGGGGCCGTACGACGCCTACTACCAAGCCAACACCGTCGGCACCCAGAACATCATCGCCGCCTGTCAGGCCGCGGGCGTTCGTCGGCTGGTCTACACCAGCACGCCCAGCGTGGTGCATGCGGGGGGCGACTTAGAGGGCGTCGACGAGTCTGCGCCCTACGCCGAGCACTTCGAGACGGCCTATCCCAAGACCAAGGCGCTGGCCGAGCAGGCGGTGCTGGCGGCGAACAGCGCCGAGCTGTCGACGGTGGCGCTGCGCCCGCACCTCATCTGGGGGCCGGGCGACAATCACCTGGTGCCGCGCATCCTCGATCGCGCCAAGCGGGGCCGCCTGGCCTTCGTGGGTGATGGCGCGAACCTGCTCGACAGCGTGTTCGTCGACAACGCCGCCGACGCCCATTTGCTGGCGCTCGATCGGCTGGCGCCCGACGCCGCTTGCGCGGGCAAGGCGTACTTTATCTCGAATGGTGAGCCGCTGCGGGCCGACGATCTGGTCAATCGCATCGTCGTGGCGGGCGGCTTGCCGGCGGTGACGCGGTACGTGCGGTTCGGCCTCGCCTATGCGATCGGGGCGGTGCTCGAGCTCGTCTTCAAGATCCTGCCCCTGGGCGAGCCGCCGATGACGCGCTTCGTGGCGCGCCAGCTCTCGACCTCGCACTACTACGATCTGACCGCGGCGCGCCGCGACCTGGACTATGCGCCGGCGATCTCCATCGACGCCGGCATGCAGCTGTTGGCGGCTGCGCTGACGGCAGACGACGCGGCGTCCGCGCGTGGGCTCTCTCAAAAATCGTCCTAGATGAAGACGATCTAATCGGCCCCGTGCCACCGCTCGACCACGATCGCGTGGGGCAGCGTGAGCATCGCCAGCGCGACGAAGGCGGGGGCCCAGAAGGCGGGATCACGCGGCGCCCACACCAGCCCGACGCCCACCGCGACCGCGCCGCCCACCGCGAACATCCAAAGCAAGGCTCGGCCCCGCCCACCGGCGCGCCGCACTGTGGCCCAGACGTCGTGCACGTGACGGCGCGTATGCCACAGCACGAAGTAGATGACGAAGGCCGGCACCGGCGGCAGCGCCCAGGCGACCAGCCCGAGCACCGCCACGTCACCGATCTCCCACAGCGCCGCCCGACCCGGCAGCATCGCCAAGACCAGCGACAGGTGTACGCCCCAGGCGGCGATCGCCACCGCGATCCCGGGGCGCCACGGGACGCCCAGCGCCGCCAGGATCGGGGCGGTCAACTCGGTGTTGAGCGCGATCGGCGCCGCCAGGACCACCGCGCCGCGGCTGAGCCAGAGCAGCGGGCGCGCCGTCGCGCGGCGCAGATCCGTCCGGCCGAAGTGCCACGCCGATCCGAACAGGAAGAGGGCCAGCGTCACGCCGGGCGCGATCCACCAACCCAGGGCGACGGCCCCGCCCGCGCCGAGGTATGCGACAACGAATCGCGCGTCTGAGCGTTCGCAGAGCAGATGATCGGCGGCGCCGTGCGTCGACGCCGCTACGAGGAGGCCTGCGGTGAGGATCGGGATCAAGCCCGCGAGCGGCTCGATCTGTCCGAGCGCGGCGACGCTGAGCGCGATGGCCCAGGTGCCGATCACGCGGCGGCTGAGATGCCGGCGCCGCCCCGCATCGCCGGCACGATGCCGCGCAGCATCGGCCCCAGCGGCAGCCGCGCGAACATGCGCAGCTCTTCGAAGGCCCCCGTCTGCTCGCCCATGAAGCGCAGCACGTCGCCCACCGGGTTGTGGGCGAACAAGCGAGAGAACATGCGCCACCCGTCGGGCCCCTGCTCGCGCAAGGCGGCAAGCATCAGGTGGTCGTAGACTCGATGACGCAGCGCAGTGCGCCGGCGCGCGCCGGGGACGCCGTCGGTGACCAACCCCTGCACGACCGCCTCGACCTGTTCGAGCGTGCGCCGGAACGCGTACCCGGTCGAGGGGCGGATCATGCCCGACCCCGCGCCGATGTCGACCACCCGATGATGGCGCGGGCCGGGGGTGCTGTGCAGGGGCAACACGCCGTACTCACCGCGGACCCGCTGATAGGTCCCGACCCGCTTGCGCAAGACATCTGCCAGCGCTGCGTCGTAGTCCGCGCGGGTCAGCGGCGTGGGTGAGTAGACGGTGTATTCGACGAGGGCGCGGCATGGCGAGAAGGGCAACACGTACAAGAAGGTTGGGCCGTCTCGCTGTGGCACGGTGAAGTCCATCAGGGTCGCGCAGGCAGGATCGAAGCTCGGCCCGGGCGTCGTAATCTCCCAGCCACCGAAGTGTTGCAGCAGCGGCGCTCGACCCGGCGCGGTCGCCCGCTTGGGCCCGAAGCCGCGCAGCACGTGATCGGCGCGCACCGTCCGCGACCCGACGCGCAAGACGGCACCGTCGGGCTCGTCCAAGGTGACCTCGGCCCAGCTGCGCACCAGATCGACGTTGGGGGCCGCGCGCAGGCGATCCAGCGCGCGGCGAGTGAAGCTGGCTGCGCTGATGGCGTGGTAGGCCTGATTGCCCAGCGAGTCTGACCGCGACCACCCCGGGAACCGCACGGCCAGCGATGCCCAGGTGTGCATCAGCTCTGGCTTGAGCCACTCAGGCACATCGCCCCAGAGGCTGATGGTCTTGTCGCGGACGCAGCCCAGGTGGGGATCGACGACGAGGATCTTACGAGTGTCGGGCCAGCGAGAGACCAGCGCTCGGGCAGCGCTCAAGCCGGCCATTCCGGCCCCCGCGATCACCACGTCGTACTGCGTTTGCATGACTCAAGCCTCGCGCCCGATGTTCGCCATCCACAGACCGACGGCCACGAGCAACCCGCTGATGACCGCCATCGAGGGCGTGTCGATGAAGCCGAGCTGGGTGCCCATCAGAGCGCAGACCGACGCGGCGCTCAGGCTGACAGCGCCGACCACGAGGGTGGCCTTACCGACCGCCTGGTAGTGCCCGCTGGCCTCGCGGTGATCCTCATCATCCCAGCGGCGCATATCTCGACTCCGGTCCACCTCAGGCCACCTGCTGGGCGCGGGCAGGTGCGGCGTCCGTCGCCTGGGCGACCGCGTTGGCCGCGTCGGCCTCCATCTTGGCCTTGGCGATGAAGTAGATCATCAAGCCATAGCCGCACTTCGCAGTGATGTCGGCGATGCTGTAGCCAACCTGCAGCGCGACCTCGGCGCTGGCGCCGCCGATACCGAGCTGCGGCATCAAATACGCGATGGGATAAAAGCCCCAGGTTCCCAGCAGCAGCAGGCGCGTGTTGCGCAGCAACACCTTGACGTGGGGCGCGTTGTCTTTGGCCGCGCGGTTGAGCTCCGTCCAGAGGACATAGAGGATGTACACGAACGGGACGGTCGACAAAGCGCCCCACAGCGCGCGAGCGCTCGTGTCGGTCGCGATCTCTCCGGGGTAGCCCAGGCCGATCATGAAGATGGTCGCGAAGATGAGCTTGGCCAAAAGCTTGTTGCGTACGGCCGGCGCCAGCACCAAGACCGCGACCAGCTCGGCGACGAGGAGCGGTACCGTGAGCAGCCAGTCGACATAGCGGTATGCGTCATTGAACGGCGCACCCGACGCCACGTAGTTGCCAGCCTCGGTGAGCGCGTAAGCGGCCCCCCAGCTGTCGAATATGCGCCAGTAGTGGTATCCGGCGATGCCGACCACGAGCGCTGACAGGATCATAGCCGGACGATACTTGGGGGCGAGTTGCCCGCGCCCGACGATGAAAAACACAAACGAGCCGAACATGGCCGCTATCGCCAGCGACAGCACGTTGTAGACGAGCTGATACTGGCCAAAAGTGAGGGTTGGCATCTCCACGGTTTTCTCCTGCTTCCTGGTTCTATGGGACCGATTCTTCGATGCATTACCTATCCTCAGGTTGCCCATAATATGATAATAGGCAAAAATGAGCCACAGACGAACAGGGCCTGAACAATGACCGCCGACGCTATCTACCCCATCCGCACCCTGTCCGAGCGCACCGGCGTGCCCGTCAACACCTTGCGAACTTGGGAGCGGCGCCACGGACTCCTCGACCCCGCCCGGACCGCGGGGGGCGACCGGCGCTATGGCGAGGCAGATGTGGAGCGCGTGCACTTAGTGCAGGCCTCGCTCAAGTCCGGGTTGGCGTTGGGGAGCATGGCGACGCTCGACAACGACGCGCTGCGGGCACGGCTGCGGCCGAAGACACATGCCCAGCGTGCGATCGTGGTTGGGCCAAGGCTGTCAGCGCGCTATCCGATCGCGGCGGCGATCGGCGACGCGAACGTCGTCGCCAGCGCCACAGACCTCGCGGGCGCTCAGGCCGAGAACCGGCAGGCCGATCTTTTGGTCGTCGAGCTCGAGTCGCTGCCCGAAGCAGCGGCGGTCGCCGGGGCGCGCTCCAGCTTCGGCGCGCGCCGCGTCATCGTGCTGTATGACTTCGCCCCCGCCGCCGAACGACTGGCGCTGGCCCAGGCGGGGGCCGAGCTGCTGCGCGCCCCGTTCACCGCGGAGTCCCTCGCGCGAATCGTAGGGCTCCCCCGACCTGAGCCGACCCCGAACGACGAGGGCCCGGCGCCCGCTCCGCGCTTCTCCGTCACACAGTTGGCCCGGCTGGGCGAGCTGGAAGCCGGGATGGCGTGCGCCTGCCCGCAGCACCTCTCTGAGGTGGTCATCCAGCTCGCCGCGTTCGAGCGGTACAGCTTGCGTTGCCTGGACATCGCGTCCGACGACGATGAGATGCACCGCGAGCTCGCGCTGGAGACGGGGCGCGCACGGGCGCGGATGGAGGCGCTGCTCGAGCGACTCTGCGCGTACGAGGGCATCGATCCGCGGGGCGTGAAGGCGATCGATGTGACCGACCCTTGACGCCGCGCGGCCCAGCGTCCTTGGAGAAGTTCTGCCCCCCAGTCGGGCCAGCGGCCCCGACGTCCTCGGAGGGGAAGATCTGCCCGCGAAGCCCGAGGCGTCGAGCGCGGTCCCAGGAGCGGTTGCGCGAGAGGCGATACAGGAAAGGCGGCTCTCGCCGGGCGGCTTGGATATCGACGCCCACGT
>JBNMOZ010000119.1:0-11575 GCA_051276005.1 Bradymonadia bacterium
TGGTCGCTTGGAGGTCTACACCGCCGACGCCTGGGGCACGGTCTGTGACGACCTTTGGACCGACGAGCAGGCGTTCTTGAATGCCGACGTCGCCTGCCAGCAACTCGGCTATCAGGGTGCGGCCGAGGTCATCGATGGGCTTGCTGGCGCGGATCCGACACCGATTCACCTCGACGACGTCCAGTGCTTGGGCGACGAAGAGCGACTGATCGATTGCCTGTTCAACAATGGCTTCTGCTCGCACGCCGAAGACATCGGCCTGCGCTGCTTGTTGGCTGACCAGTGCCGAATCGACGCACAATGCGACGACGGCCTCGTCTGCGTCGAAGAGGCCTGCGTCGAAGCGCCCGAGCCCGAGATGATGCCCTGAGCCTGAGGGCCTGCGCTCTGCTTGAGCACCGGCCCTCAGCGACCGTCAGCCTAGACGGTCGAGGCAGCCGTACAGGCTGTGACACAGCGCCAGCGCCCGCGGTGAGCGGATGTGATGGCCCATCTGGTTCATCACGTACCCCATCGCGATCCCCGCCTTCGGATCGGCCATGCCCAGCGATCCCCCCGCCCCCGGATGCATGAACGCCACGGTGTTCGGCGAGAACAGCCGCGTCTCTTCCTTCACGAAGCCCTGCGAGAAGCCCATGGGCTTGCGCAGCACCTGGTCCATCTCTTCCCAGGACTGGCGGGCGTGCACCGGTGCGATGGTCTCTGGCGCCATCAAACGCACGCCGTCCAAGGTGCCGCCCGCGACCAACGCTTGATACACCCGCGCCAGCCCACGCGCTGACGCGATGGCGTTGCACCAGGGCAACTCCATGCGCCGAACGTCGGAGCGGTTGTAGTTCGACAGGCCGCGTGGACCCAACTCGGCGGGGTTCGCGAACGCGATCTGCGCGGGGGAGCCACGGCGCGCCACCTGGCGATACACGCGCCCCTCGAGGCCGCGATGGCCGATGAGCTTGGGGATCACTTTGAGCAACCGCTCGCCCCACCCTGCGGGATAATTGGTCGCCACGCGCGGCTCTAAATCTGGGGGCAGGCCCAGGTAGACATCGGCTCCCAAGGCGCCGCTGACCTCGCGATTGAAGAACGTGCCCATGCTCTCGCCGGCGATGCGCCGGAACAGCTCGGCGGTGTATGCCCCATAGCTGACGCCGTGATAGCCCTGCTTGGTCCCAGGCGCCCAAAGGGGCGCCTGCTTCGCGCAGACGTCGGCCACCCTCTCGGGGTGGTTGGCGAAGTCGTTGAGGGTCAGCGGATCCTCGAGGCCAACGACCCCCGCGCGATGATTGAGCAGCGCGCGCACCGTGATGTCGGCCTTGCCGTTCTGGGCGAACTCGGGCCAGTACTCAGCCACGGGCGCGTCGTAGTCCAAGAGGCCACGATCGGCGAGCATCAGCAGGGCGGTGGCTGCCATGCCCTTGGTGCATGAGAAGATGAGGGCGAGCGTATCGGCCGACCACGCCACCTTCTTCTTCTTGTCGACGACGCCGCCCCACAGGTCGACGACGACGGCGCCACGGTGCCAGACACACAGCCCGGCGCCGAGCTCGCCGCGGCGTTTGAAGTTCTCTTCGAAGGTCGCTCGCACTGGCTCAAAGCCAGGGGAGACGGTGCCGTGAATGGTGCTTTGAACTGGGGACATCAAGCGCTCTCTTGCCTGCATCGATGGGTGATGCTGGCATCATCGAGCCCCCGATCGTCAAGGCATGCGCGCGATACGACGCTGCGCGTCGCGCATCCCATCGAGCGGGGACCGTATGCCGGGCGCGATCCAATACACGCCCAGGACGGCGTATGGCAGCAAGCGACGCGCCTGGACCTCGCGCAGCGGCTTGCCATCAACACTGGCCGCAATGCGGTGCCCCGCGAGGCGGATCGCACATCGACCGCTGCGCCACACGTCCTTGGTGTCCGGTGAGAACTGTCGCAGAGCCTCGGGCGGCGAGAGCAGCGGAATCCGCGAGGCGTCGAACATGGCGATGAGGCCGCGCTCGGGCACCAACGCCATTCGGCGATAGTCGAAGTCGGGGCCGCCGCCGGTGCGCGCGACCATGATCTCGAGCCCAACCCCCAGCAATTGGCGCAAATCGATCAGCGCACCCGCCGTATCTGCCGTCAGGTATCGGCTGTTGTCGGTGCGGGTGTCGTCGATCTCACTGCGCATCGCGGCGTCGATGCCCACGTAGGGGCCAATGGTCGAGAGCACCGTGAGCCGATTCTCTTCGCGCAGCCGAGCGGGCGCCGGGAGGGGCTGGGCGCCGGGCAGGTGAAGCCAGCGCTGCGGCGCCGCCTGCGTATAGACGGGCGCGGTGATGAGTTCGTCCCACGACCGTTGCTCGTGCTCACGGCGGCGCACCTCAAGGGCATGCAGTCCGCCGGACTTGTCTTGGATGATCAGGCCGGTGGCGTGTTCAAGCTGGGCGAAACTGTCGAATGAGACGTCCGCGACCGCATAGCGGGCGGGCTCACCCTCGGGCGAGACACGGAAGTTGACGAGCGCTCGGCATCCATCTGGCGCAGTGCGGCGCCGAATGGTCTCGACCAAGTCGACGGCAGGCGGCGCCGGGCTGTCGGCTTCGAGGGCCCGCGCAGGCAGCGCCTTGGGCGGCAGATCCAATGCTCTGGGCCGAGGCAATGCTCTGGTCGACGACTCTGGCCGTCTGGCGGGCACATCGCCGACCGTGAAGGCGACCTCGCCGAGCATGCGCTTGCCTGACGCCACTTCGACGCGCCAGCGCCCCACGTCGCCCGCGCGAAATCGCCGCCGCATCCAAGTGCGCCACTCGGGGCCGGTGGGCTTGAGCGTATTCGCGATGATGTACGCGTCGTCGTGATACCAGCGCAACGTGATCGACTCGGCGTCGCGCACGTGCAGCCAGACGTACATCTGCTTGTCATCAAATGAGAATTCGTTGCGGATGTCGGTGGCGCGGCCACGCTCGACGCTGTGCGTCGCGACGATCTCGACCAGCCGTGGGGCCGCCATCGCGATGCCAGGCATGATCCCGAGCACGATGAGCGCCCAGGCGACGCGCCAGGATTTGCGCATTCGGGGGGGATGCATTCGAGGTCCGTGCATTCGGTGGGTATGCCCGCCAAGAACGCGCCCGTCGCCTGCCGTGTTCCGATCCGCCGTGTTCCAATCCGCCGTGTTCCGCTCCGCCGCGTCCCGGTCCGCCATGGTTGGCTTCCTCGCTGGCGTCGTCGGCCTGAGCGTCGAATTTTGGGCAGCCAGTCGACTGCCGACCAACCAGACTTGTGGGCGGTGATACCACGCGTCTGGCGTGCGGCGCACGCGGTCCGCCCTCGCGGTCAACGCTCTACGCAGATTGGCTCGATTGGGCCTCGACTGGGCGCGCCTCTCCGCTCAGCGTGCCGTACATATGGCCCATGCGCTCGCGCTTGGTTTGCAGGTAGCCCAGGTTGGTGGGGTTGACGCCGGTGACCAGGGACTCGCGGCCGTTGACGATCACGCCGCCGTCGACGAGCGCGTTGAGCTTGAGTGGGTTATTCGTCATGAGCCGCACTGAGCGCACGTCGAGCGCTCGAAGCATTTGCACGGCGATGTCGTAGTCGCGCAGATCGTCGGCGAAGCCGAGACGCCGGTTGGCATCGACCGTGTCGGCGCCCGCCGATTGCAGCGCATAGGCGCGAATCTTATTGCCCAATCCGATGCCGCGCCCTTCTTGGCGCAAATAGATGACGACGCCGCGGCCGGCCGCTTGAATTCGATGCAGTGCCGCGTCGAGTTGGGGCTTGCAATCGCACTTCAGCGATCCAAGGACCTCGCTCGTCAGACACTCTGAGTGCATGCGTAGCAGGACGTCTTCGACGCCTGAGACCTCACCCACGCTGAGCGCCAGATGCTCGCGTCCTTGTGAGTCACGCATGACGCGTACGTCGAAGATGCCATGTTCAGTCGGCAGAACGGTGTGCGCGTAGAACGCATCTTCGTCGACCAGGAGAGGTTCCACCATGCGGCGACTCCATGGGTCCGAGGGGGCCTAGCCTGCCAAGTGCAAGCCGAGCAACGGGTAGTTGATAGCCCAAACCGGGTTTGGGTTGCGAATTTTGTCGAGAGTCTTTGCTCTCGCTACAGTCTCCCTACGCGGGCGTCATCGAGATAGATCATCGCGACGGTGACCTGCGATTCTTATGGAATACCATGCAGGATCCCGTCCGTTGACGCGGCTGATGCCTATCGCGCCTGCCTCTGCCCTGCCGTTCTCGCTGCGCCGGTTCTCTGCGTTTGCGGCGGGCCTCACGATGCTCGCCTTCTCAGATCAATGGACCAAATGGTTCGCGGTGCGGCGGCTGTGGCCCGGGCATATGCCGGTGGACGGCGACAACCTGACCTCGCCGCCGTACGCGATCTTCGATTGGCTCAGCATGCGGCTGGCCGGCAACAAGGGCGCGGCCAACAGCCTCTTTGCGACGCTGCCAGACGGGTGGCGCATCCCATCCTTGGTCGGATTCACGCTCATCGCGCTGGCCGTCTTGATCGTCCTCTTCTCGCGCACGACCGCTCGACTCGATGCGATCGCCCTGACCTGCATCGCGGGTGGCGCGGTGGGCAACCTGTGTGATCGCGTGCGGTTGGGCTACGTCGTCGACTTTATCAGCTGGCGCATGGGCGCCTGGACGTTGCCAACGTTCAACCTGGCCGACGTGGCGATTTGCGCGGGTGTCGGCCTGCTGTTTGTGGCCGGCATTCGTCAACCAGACGCTCTGCTGACGCCTCGCTCTGCGAACCTGCTAAGGTAGCGCCGTTCTTCAACCACTCTGCCTGGGTCATGCGGCGCTATTTACTCCTTATTATCGGGAGCGCGGTCACCATCGCGCTCGATCAGATCACCAAGCTTTGGTCGGTTGCAGCGCTCGCGCTCCCCGACGGACAGCTCCCCGTCAGCCATCGCGACATCGTCACTAAAGTGCAGGTCGTCTTCGAGAGCTGGTTCAACTTCAAGCTCGCCGGTAACCCCGGCGCTGCGTTTGGCTTGTTTCGCAAGCTGCCCGACGGCTGGCGCGTGCCGTTCTTCGTGCTCATCAGCGTGGTGGCGGTCGCCGTCATCTTCACGCTGTACCGCAAGGCCGAGGGCGAACGTCTGCAGCGCTGGTCGCTGACGCTCATCTTGGGCGGCGCCATCGGCAACCTGATCGACCGGGTTCGCTTGGGTTATGTCATCGACTTTATCGATTGGCACTACGGCGTCAAGCACTGGCCGACCTTCAACATCGCCGACGTGGCGATCAGCGCCGGCGTGGCGCTCTTGCTGATCGACAGCTTCTGGCCGCGCAGGAAAACCAAAGCGGCTGACGAGGCCAAAGCCGCTGACGAGGCCGCGCGCATCGAGCCGGCCTGATTCGGCGGGTGCTCGATGTTGCGCTCCTGCGTCGTCGCGCCTTGGCGCCAAGCCCGCTGTGCCCTGCAACTGGGCCATCACTTCCGCCGAGGCCGTCTAGCCCATGTATCCGATCCTGCTCAAAATCGGCGATTTCACGATCCCCAGCTATTACACGCTGATCGCGACGGGCTTCTTGCTGGCGATGTACTCGGGCTGGCGTGAGTCGAAGCGGCAAGGCGTCAACCCAGACGATTGGCTCGATCTTTCGCTGTACCTGCTCATCGCGGGCATGATCGGTGCGCGGATTTTGCACGTCTTCGCCGACGGATTCTTCATGGATTACGTGCACTTGTGTACGGATCCATTCCAGGTCGATGTGCCCAGCTTCATTCACGTCAAATGCGACGCCGACGCGGCCTGTGTGGCCGCCGAGGCAGGCGCCCTGTGCAACCCAGACACCGGGCGTTGCCACCCCGCGCGGGACTGCTTCGCGGCGCTCAAGTTTTGGCACGGCGGCCTGGCGTTCTTGGGCGGCTTCGTAGGCGCGGCGACGTACGCGATCTGGTTCATCCGCAAGCGCAAGATGCCCTCCGAGAAGGTCTATGGCATCGCGGGCTTCGCGGTCCCGCTCGGCCTGGCATTCGGGCGCGCGGGCTGCCTGCTCTCGGGGTGCTGCTTTGGCGGGACCACGCGCGGCCCGTTCGGCGTTGAGTTCAAGGGCTACGTGACGACCGTTGGGCCCGATACGACGTGCCCACCGCGCTACGATCTGATTCAAACCGAAGGGGGCAACACCGTCTGCGCCTTCGGCAGGCCCGCGTTCATGGAGCACGTCAAACACGACGGCCTGGCGATGGGCGCCGATCACAGCCTCGCGGTGCACCCGACCCAGGCATACGAGGCCGGCTTCGCGTTCTGCATCTTCCTGTATCTATATTTTTGGCGCCGCACCCGCTCACGCTTCGCGAGCCAGACGTTCTGGGAGTTCTGCATCCTCTACGGCATCGGTCGCTTCGTGATCGAGTTCTTCCGGGCCGACGCCCGTGGGCTGTGGTTTGGCGGCGTCATCAGCACCAGCCAGCTTATCGGGCTGCCGCTGGTTGGCGTCGGCATTTGGCGGTTATGGGCGGGCTTCAAGCGGGCGCGCCTCAACGGCGATGAGCCGGGTGCCGACGCTCAGGGCCCCGACGCCCAGGGCCCCGACGCCCAAGTGCCCGCACCCGAAGCGGTTTAGCGCGCAATGCATCCCGTCCTCACCACGATCCTCGGCGAGCCCGTTCATCTGTACGCGATCGCCATCGCGGCGGGCTTCATCATTGGCATTTGGCTATCAGCGCGGCACGGCGAGCGGGTCGGCATCGACCGCGACCTGATGCTCGACCTGTCGTGGTGGTTGATCGTCATGAGCCTCGTGGGCGCTCGTATCGGCTTTATCGTCGTCGAATGGGACCAGTATTATCTGCCCTGCGTCGATTTTGAGCAGTTCAATAGCCTGTACCCCGGCAAGGCGATCTCAGGGCCCGACTGCACGCGTATTCTGCGATTTTGGACCGGCGGTCTGGTCTTCTACGGCGGCGTCATCGGCGCCATGTGCGCGATGGTCTGGTACCTGCGCCGCGCGCGCCAACCGATCCTGCCGGTGGCCGACGCGCTCATTGCATGCCTCGCATTGGGCCAGTTCTTCGGGCGTCTGGGCTGTTGGGCCGCGGGCTGCTGTTGGGGCGCGGTCACGCAGGCGACCTACGGCGTCGAGTTCCCCCGCGGGTCACAAGCGTTCCGGTTTCATGTCGAAGAGGGGCTGATCAGCAAGGCGGCTGAACATTCGCACACGGTCCACGCCGTTCAACTCTATGACGCTCTAGGCGGTCTGCTGCTGTTTGGGCTGCTGGTCTTCATTCGGCACCGCAAGCGCTACCATGGGCAGGTCTTCATTTGGTGGATGATGCTGTACCCGCTCATGCGCAGCACCATGGAGCTGTTTCGCGGCGATACCGAGCGCGGCTTCCTCTTCGAATGGCCCCTCGCGGGGGTCAATCGAATGTTGGGTCTGGCGGCTGATAAGGCGACATTGCTCTCGACTTCACAGTTCATCAGCGTCGGCTTCACCCTCGTCGGTGTCGCGTTGTTGGTCCGTCAAAGACGGCGACGGCATGCGTAGCATCAGCCTCGCAGCCGCGCTCGCCGTAGGGCTCGGCCTCTTGTATGGCTGCGTCGCGGTGACCGACTTCGAACGTGATCCGCCCGACGCGCTCCCGCCCCCGGTCGACGCGGTCGTTGGCGACGCCTACCAGGTGCCTCAAGCCGATGCGTTCCCAGTCTCGGGCCTCCAAGAGCTCGACCCCCCGACGACGGCCGAGTGCGCTCAAATCTGCGAGCAGCTCGAAGCTTGTGCCTTCGACGACACCCTCGACGATACGTGGATCTGCGACCCCCATCCCGACAACCAGGCCTTTGGCGTCAACGCATGCGTGGGCATCTGCGCCAACAATCTGCGGCTCTTCCAAACCGTGACCCTGGCGCGATGCAAGGCGCTCCAAGGCCCCGACAACGATGGCGCACGCGACTTGATGCGCAGCGTGTTCTGCATCGAAGAGTCGCTGTGCGGGCTGCTGTGCTTCGACGGGCAGACAGGCCAGGACAGCCCCATCGAGGCCTGCACCGGGTTTCGGGTCACGCGTTGCCCACAGACGTGTCGCATGCTGCCCGATCAGTTCTGGGCGTGCGTCGCGCAAGACGTCTACCTCACGCTCTGGCAGGTCATTCGCGAAAACCCGCCCGAGACTCCGGTCGATGCCGACTTCTCGACGCTGCTCTGTGAGCACGTCGCGATCTGCCTGCCCGAGTAGGCCTTTTGACCAGCCCGATGGTTGGCTTCACCCTGGCCAAGCGGTCTCAAGGGCGTCCCAGGATCTGAATAGACGGCGTACAATATGCGTGTGCAGGTAGGACATCAGCCTGCATTGGCCGACAGTCTTCCGCACTTGGAGTTTCTATATGCTGCGCTCATTTCGCCTCGCCGGCCTGCTCATCGCCTCCCTCGCCTTCACCATCGGCTGCAAGGTCTCCACCTCGGGCGACGCTGGCGCCCTCAACTTCGCGTATCAAGATCCCGACAACCTGCTCACCCGCGCCCTGGATGCGCCGATCGTCGTGGGCGGTCAGGTCAGGTTGAAGGTGCGCGACGCTGACGCAAAGACCGCCGCACAGGTGACCTCGGCCGACGTGACCGGCGCGGCGAAGCTCATCGCGTTTGACGGCAATACGGTCGTGATTGAGGGCACCGAGGCGGGCGTCGCGCGGGTTGTCGTCAGCACAGACCAGGGCGAAGACAGCGTCGAACTGCGGATCGCCGACGCCAAGTCGGTGTCCCTCAGGCCGCTCGGCACGGCTGGGCAGGCGCTCGTGGGCGGTACCGAGCCGCTGGGCGTCGACCGCTTGGGCGACGAGGGCGAGACCCTCGTTGGCGAGATGCGGGTGCCTGAGGTGACCGTCACCGACGGCATCGTCGAGCGCGTCGACGGGCCTGATCATCGCGTGACGGTGAAGTATCTGACTCAAGGCGCCGCCGAGATCGGTTTGGAGGCTTCGGTCGTCACCCGCACGGTGGTCGGCCTCGACGCGGTAGCCGACTTTGAGGCCCTCACGCTGGGCGAGTCTGGCCGAGTCGGCGGCGAGGTGGTCGGCTACTTCCAGGCCAAGGACGCCGCGGCGCAAGACATCACCGGCCTCGGTGGCCTGGTCGTGGCCCGGGTCGCTGACGAGTCGATCTGCACCTACACCGAGGGCAACGCGTTTGGCATCGAGGGCGCGCGCATCGACCTGCTCGCCGAGGGCACCTGCCAGATCGATCTGACGCTGGGCGCCCACTCGACGCAGTGGGTCCTGCAGGTCGAGCCGGCCGAGCAGTAGCCCGCCGCGCGGTCGCTCGTCGAGCGGTCGCCCGTCGCGCGGTCGCCCGTCGAGCGGTCGCCCGTCGCGCGGTCGCCCTAAGCGAGCGGCTGCGGTCCGCGGGCCGTAAACGCCACCGGATCTTCGATGAACGACACCGTGTCGCGGGTGACGGCTTCGTGGTCGACGTCGAGCGGCAGCACATGCCAGCTGCGCGCATAGATGATGGCCCGCCGATGCGGTGTGCGCAGGGTGCGCATCATGAAGTCGACGTTGCGCACGGGGGCCGTGTGGTCATGCCGGCCGTGCATCACCAACACCGGCACGGCCAGGCGCGTGATGCGATCGCGGGCGATGGCCTGCAACTCCATCATGCTCGCAGCCGCCGCGATGGGGATGCGATCATAGCTGGGCATCGCCGCCGCCACTGCGGGATCCGAGACGTCTGGGCCGCCCTTCTTGACGGCGTAGGGCATCGCGTCGGCCACCGGAAGGCGGCGCGCGAGCCCGAGTATCAGCTGGTCGCGCAGCTTGAGCTCGAGCGGCGTCGCCATCGCCACCACGCCCGCGACCCGGTCGCCCTTTTCTTGGGCCAACACCAGGGCACAGAGCGCACCCATCGAGACGCCCACGATGAACACCTGCGCGTGATCGGCCGCCAGCACATCAAAGGCGCGCCGAGCCGTCGTGAGCCAGTCATTCCATCGCGTGTGACGCAGGGCCGCGGCCGAGGTGCCATGCCCGATCAGCCGAGGCGCGCGCACCCGATGCCCGGCGCTTGCCAAGGCTTGAGCGAGCGGGCGCAGCTCGTAGGGCGTGCTGGTGAGGCCATGCAGACACAGCACGGCGACGGGTCCGCCGGGCAGATCAAACGGCCCACTCGTATCTTCAGGCGGCGCGGTGTTCATCGGGCGCTCACAGCGGGGAGGGCGATTGGGTGAGAGGGCGATCGGGCGCGTAGACGACAGCCTACCACAGGGCCTCCAGCGCGGCGTCTACCCGCGACACCGGCACCAAGGTCATGCCCTCAGCTGAGGCGGCGTCCCGGTTGCCTTCGGGCAAGATGACCCGCTCAAACCCCAGTTGGCGCGCCTCGGCGATACGCGCGTCGGCGCTGGTCACCGACCGAATCTCGCCGCCCAGCCCGACCTCGCCGAAGATGGCCGTGCGTCCATGAACCGCGCGGTTCATGTGGCTCGACGCCAGCGCGGCAAGGATCGGCAGGTCGGCGGCGGGCTCGTCAAGCCGCAGCCCGCCGGCCACATTGAGGAAGACGTCGGCTGCGCCGATGCTCAGGTCGGCCCGCTTCTCGAGGACGGCCAACAGCAACGCCAGCCGCCCGGTGTCGACGCCCACCGCAGTTCGCCGTGGGTTGCCGTAGGTCGTCGGGCTGACGAGGGCTTGCACCTCGACCAGCAAAGGGCGCGAGCCTTCGAAGCTCGCCGCGACCACCGAGCCCGAGGTGCCCTCGGCGCGCTCGGCCAAGAACCGCGCCGACGGGTTGGGCACGGCGACCAGCCCATCGGCCGTCATCTCGAACGCGCCCAGCTCATCGGTGCTGCCGAAGCGGTTCTTGACCGCCCGCAGCAACCGCAACGGGTGCCCGCGCTGACCCTCGAAATACAGCACCGCGTCCACCATGTGCTCGAGCACTCGGGGCCCGGCGATCGAGCCGTCCTTGGTGACATGGCCCACCAAAAAGGTCGCGATCTCCTTGCCCTTTGCCAGCGCCATCAGGCGCGCGGTCACTGCCCGCAGCTGGCTGACGCTGCCGGGGCCGGCGGTCAACTCGTGGGTGTGCAACGTCTGAATCGAGTCGATCACCAGCAGCTGCGGCGCCAGCTTCGCGACATGGTGCTCGATGCGGGCCAGATCGGTCTCGGCGACGATCCACAGACGCTCATCGCCCGCGCCCACGCGCTCGCCGCGCATGCGGGTCTGCCGGGGCGACTCCTCGCCGGTCACGTAGAGCACCGTCGCGCCCTGCCGCGCGATGCGGTCGGCCACCTGCAGCATGAGCGTCGATTTACCGATGCCGGGATCACCGCCAACCAGAGCGAGCACCCCCGGAACGACGCCACCGCCCAGCACCCGATCTAATTCGCTCATGCCCGTCGAGCGCCGGTCGTGGACGGAGCCTTCGATCTCGTGCAGCCGCTTGGGCACGCCGCCGGCGAGCGCGCCGAACGCTGCGCGGCCCTTAGC
This sequence comes from Bradymonadia bacterium, assembly GCA_051276005.1. Classification (GTDB taxonomy): domain Bacteria; phylum Myxococcota_A; class Bradymonadia; order UBA7976; family UBA1532; genus JBNMOZ01. The sequence goes on from JBNMOZ010000119.1 coordinate 11,436, forward strand.
CACGACCTTCGGCGCCTCTTCGACGACGGTGCTCCAGGCCTGGCAGCTGGGGCAGCGGCCAACCCACTTCGCCGGAGCATGCCCGCAGGACTGACATACGAATCGGGTCTTCGCGCGTGCCATGACTGAATCCTCATCGC
>JBNMOZ010000120.1:0-11561 GCA_051276005.1 Bradymonadia bacterium
GGGACTCTCTCCCTGCGGGAGGCGGTCTTTCAACGCGCGGTGCTCGGGTTCGGCTGCGCTCCGGGACTCTCTCCCTGCGGGAGGCTTTCTTTCAACGGTCGTTGCGATTGGGTCCGGTTCGGCTGCGGGACTCTCTCCCTGCGGGAGGCGGTCTTTCAACGCGCGGTGCTCGCCTTCGGCTGCGCTTCGGGACTCTCTTTTCTTCTGCTGGTTTCAGTTGGCCTTTGTCCGGCTCGACCGAAGGCGGTCGCGCTCTCAAGGTGCGACGGCGCCGGGCGGTCGCGCTCTCAAGGTGCGACGGCGCGGGGCGCTCTTCTCTGGGGCCTTCTCTCAGCCAGTGCGCTTGCGGTTCGGGTTGAGTGGCGACTTCTCGCGCTACGCTTGCTCTGGCGGGTGGGTCGCCAGCCAGTGGCGCGCGATGTCGATTCGCCGGGCGACCCACACCTTGTCATGGCTTTGCACGTAGTCGAGGAAGCGGGCCAGCGCGGCCGCGCGACCGGGGCGGCCTGACAGCCGACAATGCAGGCCGACCGACATCATCTTCGGGGCGGTCTCGCCTTCGGCATAGAGCACGTCAAAGGCATCTTTGAGGTAGGTGAAGAACTGCGTACCGCTGTTAAACCCCTGCGGGGTCGCGAAGCGCATGTCGTTCGTGTCGAGGGTGTAGGGCACGACGAGGCGGGGCGGCGCGGTGCAGGTGCCGTCCCAGGTGCGATCGTAGAAGGGCAGGTCGTCGTTGTAGCTGTCGCAGTCATAAACGAAGCCGCCCTCTTCGATGGCGAGGCGCCTTGAGTTGGGGCTGGTGCGGCCCTGGTAGAAGCCCAGCGGCCGCTTGCCCAGGATGCGCTCATGCGCCGCGATGGCCGCGTCGATGTGGGCGCGCTCGATCGCGGGGTCGACGTGCTGATAGTCGATCCATCGGTAGCCGTGGCTGGCGAGCTCATGGCCGCTGGCCTGCATCGCCAGGCAGGGATCTGGCGTGCGTTCGAGGGCCATACCCACGACGAACGCGGTGAAGTGCATCGCGCGCTCATCGAACAGACGCATCAGCCGCCAAACGCCCGCGCGGGTGCCGTACTCGTACAGCGACTCCATGCTCGGGTGGCGCACGCCGGGGTACGCGTCGGCGCCCACGATGTCGCTGAGGAACCGCTCGCTGGCTGCATCGCCGTGCAGCACGCAGTTTTCGCCGCCCTCTTCGTAGTTGACGACGAAGCTCACGGCCACGCGGGCGTTGTTGGGCCACTGCGGGTGCGGGGGTCGGGCACCGTGGCCGACCAGATCTCGGGGGTAGTCAGGCATGTAATGACTTCGCCCGATTCGGTTGGTGTGCGTCAAGCGGCGCCGTGGTGATTGCAGTGTTCATGCGCTGCGACTCGGCCTGTATCGGCGGCTGACACCCGACAATCAAGGGCGACACCAACCCTGCTGCAAGGCGATGTATCTGGTCGGCGGCGACAGAAGTATCTGGTCGGCGACGGCATAATTGGCGCGCGACACAGGGTGCCGCTTCATGCAGACTGCGGGCGTGTGAGCGAGGGAGAAAGAATGCGCCAGATTCTAGTCACGGTTTTGCTGTTCGGGTGGGGGTGTGACGACGCGACGCCGACGGTGGAGCCTGCGCCGCAGCCGCGCGATGCTCGCACCCTGATCGACCAACGCGTTGTAGACGCGCAGGCGCCCACTGCCGATGCCAGCCGCGCGGTCGACGCGATCGCACCGGCAGATGCGGCGGCCGTTCAGGACGCGATCGCAGACGCTCAGCCCGTGGCTGATGCGGCTGGTCCAGACGCCGCGCCGAGCGTCGACCAAGGCGTCGTCGACGCGACGCCGCCCGACTCGGGTCTCATGGACGAAGAGCCGAGCGTGCGCTTCGCCGTCCTCGGTGACGTCGGCAAGGGCAACGCGGGTCAGCATGCCGTCGCGGCCGCGCTGGCCGAGGTCTGCGCGCAGCGCGGGGGGTGCGCGCACGCGCTGTTGCTCGGCGACAACATCTACGACACGGGCGTCGACGACGCGGACGATCCGCAGTGGCAAGAGAAGTTCGAGGCGCCGTACGCGGTCGTCGACTTCCCGTTCTATGCGACGCTGGGCAACCACGACTACGGCGCGCCTGAGATTCTGCAGGACTTCGCCGGCGGTCTGGGCATCGACGCCCGCCGCGGCCAAGCCCAACTCGACTATGCGGCGACCAGCGACAAGTTCAACATGCCCGACGTCTTCTATCGCTTCGAAGTGGGGCCGGTGGAGTTCGTCGCGTTGAACACCGCGAGCATGTTCTGGCGCGATCTGCCGTTCATCGAGCAGCTCGCCGGCTTCGACATGGTCAACGCCCGCCAAGAAGACACGTTGCCCCGCTGGGCGGCCGAGTCGACCGCGCCCTGGCGCATCGCGTTCGCGCATCACCCGTACTTGTCGAACGGCCGCCACGGCAACGCGGGCAGCTATGACTTCGTGTTCATCGAGGGCCTGATCGGCTCGGGCACCGGGGTGCGCGACTTCTATGACGACTTCGTGGTGGGCGAGTTCGACCTGGTCTTCTCAGGCCATGATCACAGCCAGCAAGACCTGGGACGCATCGAGGGCACCAACTTCGTCGTCTCGGGCGCCGGCGCCTCGACCACCGATATCGTCGAGGATCGCAACGACTTCAACTGGCAGTCCAATGAGCGAGGCTTCGTCATCGTCGAGGCCTCAGCGCGGGAGCTGACGATGCACTTCTACGACGTCGCCGAAGACGCAAACGCCGAGATGCCCTGGCGTCTGGCGCATAGCCGAACGATTCGCCCATGAGGCGCGCACATCACCTCGGTCACCTCATGGCGCTGTGCGCGCTCGGCTGCATGCTGGGCTGCGGCGCGGGCCCGCGGACGTCGGCATCGACGGCGCCGCCGGTGGTGGCAGACGCCGGATTTCTAACGCAATTCGCCGAGACGCATCGGTTCAGGAGCGGGCGCCCGACGGGCTCTCAGGTCACGCCCGACGGGCAATCGGTGTTCTTCCTGCGGTCTGGACCACGCGACGCCGATCGGGTGCTCTATCGCCTGGACGCCAAGACGGGCAAAGAGGCGGTCTTTTTGACTGCGGCGGCCGTGCTTGGCGGGGCAGAGGGCGAGCTGAGCGCCGAAGAGAAGGCGCTGCGCGAGCGAATGCGGCTGTCGGCGCGGGGCATCGCTCGGTATCGACTCTCGCGGGACGGCTCGCAGCTGCTCGTCCCGCTGTCGGGTCAGTGGTTCCTGATCGACGCGAAGACGGCCGCAGCGAAGCCGCTGGGGCCCAAAGGCGTCACGGCGGCGTGGCTCAGCCCCGACAACGCGCGGTTGGCGATGGTCAAGGGCGGCGATGTGCACCTGCTCGACATCGAGTCCGGGGCGGTCCGCCAAGTGACCACCCACCCGAAGGGGATCAGCTACGGGACGGCCGAGTTCGTCGCGCAGGAAGAGATGGGCCGCTATGCCGGCCTCTGGTTTAGCCCCGACTCCACCCGCGTCGTCTACCAAGAGACCGACGAGCGCGCGGTTGAGCGGTTTCGAATCGCCGATCCGTTCAACCCAGCGAGCGACGGGCGCAGCTGGCCGTATCCGCGACCGGGCAAGGCCAACGCGATCGTCCGGCTGTTCGTCACCAACGCGACGCGCGCAGAGGCGCCGATCGAGGTCCACTGGGACCGCGAGGCGTTCCCCTACGTCGCCCAGGTGCGCTGGTCGAAGAGCGCGCCCCTGACCGTCACCGTTCAAAACCGCCGCCAGACCGTGTTGCGCCTGCTGCAAGTCGACCCCTCAACAGGCGACACCCGCACGCTGCTCGAGGAGCAGGACGCCGCATGGATCAACCTCGATCAGGACACGCCGCGCTGGCTGCCCGATGGCTCGGCCTTCTTGTGGAGCACCGAGCGCAATGGGGGCTGGCAGCTTGAGCTGCGCGACGCGGCGGGTCAGCTGCTGCGCGCGCTCAACCCGCCTGACATGGGATATCGCGGCATCGCGCATCTCGACGCGAAGGGTCGCCAGGTCTGGATCGAAGGCGGATCTGATCCGACGTCACGACATCTGCTTCGCCTCAGCCTCGACGGCGCGCCGCCTGAGCAGATGACCACCGCGCCGGGCCAGCATTATCTGGCCGCGACCGACGCCGCGTCGGTGGGCATCATCTCGCATTTTGCGGCCGTGGGCGCGCCCACCTCGGCCCTGTTTGATCTGCCCCGGGCGGGTCCAATGCAGGCACCCCGAGCGATGGTCGTCTCGAAGGCCGAGACGCCCTCGTTCGAGGCGTCGCCGGTCATCACCGAGGTCGCCTTGCCGACGGCCGACGGGCAGACGCGCACCCACTTCGCCAGTCTGGTGCGGCCACGCAACTTCGACGCGACGCTGCGCTACCCGGTGGTGCTCTCGATCTATGCGGGGCCCGGCGTCAACGTGGTCCGGCGTGTCGCGCGCTGGCAGCTGTTCGATCAGTGGATCGCCGATCACGGCTTCATCGTGGTGAAGATCGACGGGCGGGGCACGCCGTTGCGGGGCCGGGCCTGGGAGCGCGTCATCAAGAACGATCTGGTGACGGTCCCGCTCGATGATCAGGTCAACGTGCTCAAGGCGCTCGCGGAGCAGTTTCCTGAGCTCGACGTGGCGCGCGTCGGCGTGACCGGGTGGTCGTACGGCGGCTACATGGCCGCGATGGCCACCATCCGCCGCCCCGACATCTTCCGGGTCGGCGTGGCGGGGGCACCCGTCGCCGATTGGCGCGACTACGACACCCATTACACCGAGCGCTTCCTGGGGCTGCCCGACGCCGACAAGGCCGGCTACGACACCAGCTCGGTGCTCACCTATGCCAAGCAGCTCGAGCGCCCACTGCTGATCATTCACGGTACGGCTGACGACAACGTCTACCTCACCCACGCGCTCAAGCTGTCTGACGCGCTCTTTCGGGCGGGCAAGCCGCACGCCTTCCTGCCCCTCGCCGGGCAGACGCATATGGTGCGTGATCCGGCGATCAGCGCCCTGCTGCACGCCCGCACCATCGATCACTTGCGGACCCATCTGGGACGGCCGGAGGGTCGTTGACCCCGTCGATGAGCCAGATGCGCTGCGTGCGCCGCCAACGGTCGCTGGCCCTGACGCTGACGCTCGGCTCGGGGCTCCTCGCCCTGTTTGGGCTGCTCGTCGCGTGTGGTGACGCAACGCGTCGGGCGGGCGACCAGTACCCGCCCGACGCGGTCGTCGACGCCCGCGTCGAGCCCGACGCGACGCCCCTGCTGCAAATTGCGGTCGGCGCTGCCTGCATGCTCGGCGAGGTGCCCTGCGAGCGGGGCGATTGCGTGCACGGCGTGTGCTCCGTCATCTGCAACCAGACCGAAGACTGTCCGCCCGACTTGGCCTGCGTGGGTCGCGGCGGCGCCGGTCGGTGCACCCGCCAATGTGGGAGCGCGGCCGACTGCGATGCCGATCAGATCTGTGCGGTCACTGGGCCAGATTTGGGCTTCTGCGTGGCGTCCGGCACGCAGCCCGGCGGCGAGCCCTGCACCAGCCGCGAGGACTGCGCGAGCTGGGTCTGTGCGGACGGGCTGTGCGCCAGCGCCTGCGATGACGCGGCGTGTCCTGCCGATCAGCGCTGCTTGGCGCTGCACACCCAGAGCATCTGCGTGCCCGTCGGTGACGCGGTCGACGAGGCGGACTGTGTCGTTGGGGCGGACTGCGCCAGCGGCGTATGCCGGGGGGGACGATGCTCAACCGCATGCGCCGGTGATGCCTGTGGTCACGACCGCGTCTGCGTGGCCTACGCGACGTTGGATTTATGCGAGCGCCGCTGCGGCTCGAGCGCCGACTGCGGATCCACCGGCATCTGCCAAGCGGGCGGGCTGTGCGCGACCCGAGGCGCTCAGGCTGACGGCATGCCCTGCACCGACGGGGGCGTTTGCGCCAGCGGACGCTGCCAAGCCGGCCAGTGTGCGGCCCAATGCGAGGCCGACGACTGCCCCGCGGCGCGCGCCTGCGTCACCGACATAAGCGGCGCCGTGTGTCGCCTCGCTGGGGGGACGCCGTTTGGCGGCGCCTGCGGCGAAGGCGCGCAGTGCGCGAGCGGGCTCTGCGGCGGCGGGCGATGCACCCTCGACTGCGCGGGGGCCGGGTGCCCGGCGGGCACACGCTGCACGCGCTTCGCGGACGGTCAGTTCTGCTTCTCCGTCTGCCATGACGACGACCACTGTGCCGACGCGGCGCGTTGCGATTCGAGCTTCGCTGAGGGGCCCATCTGCTTCTGGCGCGGCGCCACTCCCGATGCCGATGCCTGCGCGACCGATGACGCGTGCGCCTCGGGGCGATGTCACCGTGAGCGCTGCCTCGCCCGGTGTCCGCTGGGCGACTGCCCGATCGGCACGGTGTGCACTGACTTTGGGGCGGCCGACTTGTGCGCGCCCGATCCGCGTCCACGCGGCGCGGCCTGCGGCGCCAACGACGTCTGCGAGCCATCGACGACCTGCTCGGGCGGTCGCTGCATGCCGACCTGCGACGCGGGGTGTCCAGACAACGCGATCTGCGTCGGCGATGCGTGCCGACCGACCTGCGCGGCCGACGCTGACTGTGGCCCCGGGCTGACGTGCAATCGTTTTGACGGCGCCGCACCCTATTGCGATCTGCAGGGCGTGAGCGCCCCGGGCGATGCCTGCGCGCGCGCGTCGGACTGCCGCAGTGGGCTGTGCTTCGATGGTCAATGCCGGGCCACCTGCGCGGGGGCCTGCCCTGAAGGCGAGGGGTGCATCTCCCTGGCCGGCGGCGCTTGGTGTCTGGCGACCGGAGACGGCGTGATCGGCGATCCCTGCGTCGATGACGGCGTGTGTCGCTCGGGCCTGTGCGTCGGCCGCCGATGCGCCAGCCCCTGTCCCGATGGCGGCTGCCCGGACGGCGCGCGTTGTCGGGCGCTGCGGGCCGGCGGGTTCTGCGTCGCCGACTGCGATCCGGTCGCCATGCTCGGCTGCGGGCTCGATGAGGCCTGCGCGCCCTATCCGGCAGATGACGGCGGGCTCTGCGTGCCCGAAGACGAGGGCTTCGTGGTCGGCGCGCCCTGTCTTGGCGAGGCCGACTGCACCGCGGCAGCCATCGCCTGTCGCCGCGGGACGGACGGGCAGCGCTGCCGGGCGCCGTGCGCGGTCAACGCCGATTGCGCGGCGCCTGAAATTTGCGCACCCATGGGTCTCGACGCGGCCTATGGCGCCTGCTTGCCGGGCGGGCAGGGGGGCGATCTGGCGGCGTGCGTGCATGGCGGCGAGTGCGCCTCGGGGTGGTGCTTGGCCGGCTACTTGGGCGGTCGATGCGGTCGACCGTGCGACGCGGATGGCGGCTGCGGCGATGCAGCGCTCTGCGTCGATCTCGCCCGCGATCCCACTGCGCCGTTCCCGGTCTGTGCATCGGTATGCGACGCCGAGGGCTGCGCCGACGGCCTGATGTGCCGTCGGCAAATCGACGGCACATCAGCATGCTATTGAGGGATCCGCCTGGGCCAGCGTGACCACCGGGTGACGCGAAACCGGGTGCCGCGAGACCGATGAATCAAGCGTCCATCGTCTGTCGAGTCTTCGCGATCGGCCGACCTCGGCCGGGGATCGGTCAGTTGCGCTGCGCGAGCCAGGCGCCGAGCGCTTCGCGACCACCGATGTGGGCCGCGTCGATGAAGACCTGCGGGGTCTGCTCATCACCCGCCACCGCACGCAGGGCGCGGCGATCGACGTCGACGGCCGTGTAGCCCATGCCGGCCTCATCGAGGGCCGACTTCGCGCTGACGCAATGCGCGCAGCCGGCGCGCGTGAAGAGCACGATGTCCTTGGGCGCCTCGGCGTCGGGGGCGAGGTAGTTGAGCATGGTGTCGGCGTCGCTGACGCCGTAGGGATCGCCGTCCACCTGGGGCTCGATGAACATCTTCGCGACGACGCCATCGCGCACCAGCATCGAGTAGCGCCAGGAGCGCTTGCCGAAGCCCAGATCGTTCTTGTCGACCAGCATGCCCATGCCGCCGGTGAACTCGCCGTTGCCGTCGGGGATCATGCGCACGGTGCTGACGCACTGGTCGATCGCCCAGCTGTGCATGACGAAGCCATCGTTGACCGACATGCAGAGGATGTCGTCGACGCCGGCGGCCTTGAGCGCGGGGGCCAACTCTTCGTACCGCGGCACATGAGCGCTTGAGCAGGTCGGGGTGAAGGCGCCCGGCAGCGAGAAGACGACGACCGTCTTGCCCGCGAACACGTCGGAGGTGCTCAGGTTCTGCCAGCCATCGGCGGTGCGGGTGCGAAAGACGACCTCGGGGACCTGCTGGCCTTCGATGTTCTGAAGGGTTGTCTCGGTGCTCATGATGACTCCTCGGCGTGGGTGGAGAGGGCCAGCGCGGGCTGCGCGCGGCTGTTGAATCGCGGTGTACATATCAGACGATGCGCCCCGCAGTCATGCGGGTTCACCGTGTCCTCGGTGGGTAGATACCCGAAATGATGGTGTTTGGATCATACCGAAATGTCGGTGAATGGTTGTTTTTGCAGAAACTCTGCGACACGGCGCCCGAGCGCCCGATGGGGACAGCAGGGCCGCGATGAATGCGGCCTGTGAAAGGACCCGTCATGGCCGTTTGCCTCGCCCTCGCCCTCCTCGCCATCTTCAACGCTTTGCATCCAGGCGAGCCGCCGCCAACGCCGCGGCCGACCCCGCCACAGACCCTCAGTGCGATGCTTGATCGCGCGCTGTATTGGCCCGATGGGACAGTGCGCCGCATCGACATGGCCTGGGGCCTGGAGCGCGCCTGTGCTGCCGAAGAGGTGCTCGCCTGCCTGTTGATCGCCGGTACGGTGCACGCCGCGCCGCTGGCCCCGGTCGATAGGCTGTGTGCTGACGGCGAATCCGACGCGTGTGTGTATGCGATCTGGCGCCGTGGCCGCCTCGGCCCCAGCCGTTTGACGCGCCAGCGATCACGGGCCGCCTGTCGCAAGGGCATGCAGCGCGCTTGCGTCTTCTGGGCCCGTACGGTGTCGACCAAGCACCCGCAGCGTGCCCGTCGAGTCGCGGCGCAGGCGTGCGCAGAAGGCGAGCCGAGCGGCTGTCTTCTGCGCGCGACGCTCGAGTCGAATCCCGCGATCCGTGCCGCTCAGCTCGCCGCGGCGTGCGCCGATGGCGACGCGCGGGGGTGTGATCTGTTGGCGCGGTTGTCTGCGCCTGACGGTGCCTATCCCGATCCGCCCCAGCAGGCGCTGGCGCGGTGGCGTGGATGCGCGATGGGTGATGAGACGGCGTGTGCGCACACCAGTCACGCTTGGCCGCTCTGGGTCGCGCGTTGACGCCGGGGACTGTCCACCCGAACGCAGTGAGCACGAGCGCACCGCGCACGAACGCTACGCGGTGCGGCGGCGAGCCCTCTGCGCGAGCACGCGCAGCTCGCTCTCGATCTGCACCAGGCGGTTGGGTGCGCCCGGTTGTCCCAGCGCGCGCTTGATCTCGACCTGCAACCGCTCGGCATGAGCCATGAGCGGCGCGCGCTCGTCGACGCTGAGCGTGTCGCACATCAAGATCACGTCGGCGTAGGCCTCTTCGGCCCGCTTGTGCTCGGCGGACGGCGCCGCCTGGGCCTTACGCCCCCGACTGAACAGCCCCATCGGGCCCTCCTTCGTGCCAAATTCGTGCGGCCTGTGCCGCTTCGGCCAGCAGCGCCGGTAGGGACGGGATCGCGTCGTCACGCTCGATGACGATGAACTCGACCGGGGCTCTGCCGCGCAGGGCCGCGAGCATCGCATAGCTCTGGGCGTCGACCGGCTGGGTGTGGCTGTCGATCCACCAGTCTTCGCGGGCGACGCCGCCGGCCAAGTGCACCTGCACTACCGCATCGAGTGGATACTCTGCCAGCCGCTCGAACGCGTCGAAGCCGCCGTTCTGCGCGTTGATCCACAAGTTCGTCAGGTCGAGCAGCACGCCGCACCCGGTCGCGGCGACGAGGGCATGCATGAACTCGGGCTCGGTCATGTCGGCGCCGCCGATCACGAAGGGCGCGGTGATGTTCTCAAGGGCGATCGGCACACCCAGGGCGTCCTGCCAGCGGCGTACCCGCTCGACGACGCGCGTCAGCAGCGACTCGGTGTACCAGAGCGGCCCCAGGTGCCCCAAATCGGTGCCATCGGGGCCGCGCGACAGGCACAGGTGATCGGAGAACCACTGCGGGCGCGCGATGTCGATGAGCCCTCGGATGCGCGCGACGCGATCGGCGTCGTCGGGGCCGGCGGTGCCCACGCTCATGCCGACGTCATGCATCACCAGCGGGCAGATCTCGGCGAGCGCGACGAGGGCGTCCGGCTGCGCGAAGAAGTGGTCGGGCATCACCTCGAGCACCGCGGGCGTGGCCTCACCCGCGAGCAGCGCGGCGCGATGGACCGTGCGATAGCCAATGCCTGCGCGCGTCATGAGGTGCTCCGCCAGCGCACGCGATGGCGCTCGATGCGATATTCGAAGGGCTCGGGATCGGGGTCGGGCAGCGCGCCCGTCTTGAGCACGTCTACGATGGCGTGCACCGCGAAGCGGGCGCGCAGGCGGCGCGGCTGGCCGTCGCGATGGGCGCAGGCGCGCAGAACTTCGAAGGCGAGCAGATCGGCCGCCCAGTCGGCCTCACCACCATCGACGCGCAGTTGACGCGATAAGGCCTTGAGGCAGCGCGCCCCCTCGGATTCGCCCGGTGAGAGGCCCACCTGATCCCCGGGGCTGGGGTGCGCACCCAGCCACCGCCGATAGCGAGCGCCCAGGCTGGGACACACCTTGCAGGTGAGCGGCACCACCGCCGCGACGCTGCGCCATCGCTTGGCCTTGAGCGACGCCGCGTACCGGGCCAGAGCGACGGGCTCGAGGCGCATCAACGCGTCCTGAGCTTGCGGTGGCAGCCCGCGGCTGAAGGCCTGCGGATCATCCAAGAACCCAGCGCGCGCGGCGTCCCGCGTGACCAGCTCGACGAAGGCGGTTTGAAAGGCAGCATCCACGGCGCGACTGTGCCACCGAACGGCGGTGGGCTTCAATCGATGAGCGGCGAGCGCGGCGGGGGAGGGCATGTGGGCTGCTTCACGACTTGATGCACAGGTGGGCAGCGCATCTGTGCCAGGCCGCTGTGCGCGCTGCAGGGCTCCTAGTCCTCGGCGGTGTCGCGCTCGATGGCCGTCATCAGCTGGTAGAGCTGCTTGAGCGCCGAAATGTTGTCTTTGACCGCCTGCATGCCCTCGGTGACCCGGGTTTGATGAAACGCGCGCAGCGGCTGGTTCTCACCCGACACGAAGCTCGGGTCGACGCTCGTCGTCACGTCGCCCTCAAGCAGACGAATCTGAGTGAACATCACCGCCGAGTTCGTCTTGAGATCGACCGTCAAGCGGCCGTTCTCGTCGCGGGTGGGCGGGCCCACGGCGGTCACGATCTCGAGCGTGGTGAGGTTGGACAGCTTCGATTTGATGGAATCGACGAGCGACATGCGGGCTCCTGGCGTCAAGGTCGGCGACCGGTGAGGAATGATCTCCGCTGGGTGCTCTCAGGTCAACGACGGCTGTGGGTTTGGCGCCGGAC
>JBNMOZ010000121.1:0-11404 GCA_051276005.1 Bradymonadia bacterium
GCTCAGGCAGTCATTGCGCAAGTACATGACGACCGGCGAAGCGGTCTCGGGGAAGTTGGTCGTGAAGCGCAGCGCCTCGAGCGGCCGATCGACGCGATACGTGAACAGCAGCTCGCCGCCGGCGCTGCCGCCACAGCTGCCGGTCGTGCGGGCGGGCGCGTCGACGGTGGTGCCGTCGTAGAAGGCGTTCTCGGCCAGCCAGGCGTTGAGATCGATGACCTCGACGTCGGCGCCGCACGGGCCGACCTCGCGGTTGTCGCCCGCCGCCGCGCAGCCCGGATCGTCCGGAAAGTCGATCAGACCATTGGCGTCGTTGTCGATCCCATCGTGGCACTGTGAGGGGCGCTCGGGGTCGTCTTCGCTGCGATCGCCGCGGCCGGCGCAGCCCGGATCGAAGGGGTAGTCGGTCAGGCCGTCGTCGTCGTCGTCCATACCATTCGCGCACGCGGCCACATCGACCGACCCCTCGCTGGGATCGCCCGCGGAGTGGCAGCCCCGGTCTTCGGGCCAATCGCTCTCGCCGTTCTCGTCGTTGTCGAGGCCGTCGCTGCACTCGGTCAGCGGATCCGCGCCGCCCTCGGTGGGGTCGAGCTCGCTGGAGCAATCCGAGTCGTCGCGATCGATGCGATCGTCGGCGTCATTGTCGAGCCCGTCGCTGCACTCGGGCGGCGGGATCGGGTCGGCCTCGTCGTCGTCGTCGGGATCATCACAGCCCGGATCGTCGGGGTGATCGACCACCCCATCGCCGTCATCGTCCAACCCGTTGCTGCAGGCTGCGCTCGGCGCCATGTCTTCGACGATCGCGTCGCCGACGCCGCCGCCGTCTTCTGCCGGCGCGGCATCTGCGTTGCCCGCCATATCGGGCAGCACACCCTGGTCGAGGCGCACGACGCGCATCTGCATGTCGACGGTCTCACCTGCGTCCACGTCGGTGCTCGCTGGATCCTCCACGCACGCCAAGGCCACGATTACCAACAATCCCCAACCAACAGCTCTCATGCGTCCCCCCGATGTGGTCATCATGTCCCTCGGCGCGCGCCACAATAGGCGGTACGATATTCATATATATGGTGTGAGTGTATATCGCACCCGTCGTCTGAAAGCAGGCGACAGCCGATGCCTGCGGCGCCAAAAACCATCGTGTCCGTTGACAGACTCGCGGTGAAGACAGTGGGCCGGCCGCTCAGATGTGTGCCGACCAAGAGCCCGTCGGGGTCTGACAGATCTGCTCATCCACCCATCGAGAGGTCCCCAATGGTTCCATTGACCGCCATCATCACCAGCGTCGCGCTCATGGGCCCCGGCTTCAAGATTGACGGGGACTACCTCATGCCCGGTCTCGACCTGAGCCCCCGCCCTGGCGTCGAGGTGAGCCTTGCGACTCTCGAGGATACGGTGTGGGCGGGGTTCGTGCTCGCCGGGGCGTACGACCTGCGCTCTGAGCAACTCCACGCCGCCGTCGCTCTTGAAGCGGGCTTCGCGCTCTTCGGCGTCGAGGTGGGCGCCGCAGGGCGACAAGATGGTGAATGGGCGCCCCGGTTTCGGGTGCTCGGCACGGCCGGCGTCATAAGCCTCTATGTTGAGCATCTCGACTTCGACGGTTCACCCTGGAGCGGCGGCCTGCTGCTCAAGATGCCCGTCGAGCTCTGAACCCCGCGCGGGCAGCGCACGCCAAAAATGCCGGCGCGCTGTTCAGCTCAGGTGTACGTGCGCATCGCACCCGGCGCCTGAGAGCCGGAGAGAGCCGATGCCCGAGCTGCCAGACATCACCGCGTACGTTGAGAGGCGCGCTGCGAAGACGCGCTGAAGCCCTGCGTTCACGCTGATCGTGAACGCCAGGGTCCAGCGATACCGAAACTGCGTGCCCATGGTTTGGCGTGGTTGCTGCAACCGGACCCAGCAGCCGGACCCAACAACCGGACCCAACAACCGGACCCAGCAGCCGGACCCAGCAACGACCAGGAGCACACACCATGCGTCTCATTGCCCCGCTCTTCATGCTGGCGCTCACCGCCTGTGGACCCGTCAACGAGATCGACAACCCGCGCTTCTTTCGGGTCATGGCCGAGCACCACGGGCCCGGTGGTCAGGTGGTCTACGAAGACGTAAACGCCGAGCTGCGCTGCACATCATGGGATTGCCAAGACGGGGGGTCGCAGTGGTGCGCGCCCGACAGCTGCGACAGGCCAGCGCGCCGCTGCGAGTGCGACGGCAGCTACGAGCTGATCGGCTCGCAGGGGCTGAGCTTCAAGTTCGACGGCACCAATGGCATCGCTCGCGGTGACGCCTCGACCGATGAAGGCACCCTGATGGTGCACTTTGACGGCGTCACCGGCACGGGATCGGTGTCGGTATCGCGGTCGCGATTTCTCGACTTCGGGCTCGATGACTACGCCCTCGACCTGGCCGGCGGGTTCACGGTGCGCGTTGGATCCCATGCCTTCGTGCGGGGCTTCTTCTACTCCCTACCCACTCGAGGAGAGTGAATATGCGATGCGTCCTTCTATTGGTCTTCGTCGCGCCTTTGATGGCCCAAGCGCGGGTCCCAGGGCTGACTGTGGGTGTCGGACTCGATCTGGGCACCACCACCGACAGCGCCGGACTCTTTGGTGACCTGCCCACGATTGTCGACGCTCTGGATGGCCAGTTCGAACAGCAAGAAGGCGCCCTTCGCCCTGCATTGCGGCTGGGGTACCAGTTCTCAGAGTGGTTTGCTCTTGAGGCCCGAACTCGGCTCCTCTCGACGTCTGCGTCGGGCACCTTCGAAGGGTTGAGCACCCTCGACTATGACATCAGCAAGACTGTCATACCGGTCCAATTGCTGCCGCGCCTGACCCTCGACAGCGCCTATGTTGGCCTCGCCCTGGGTATCGGTCCTGGGCTGTACTTCATCCGAACCCACGAGGGTGGTCACTTGGGTGAAGGCCGCTCTTCGCAGTTCACAGTCGGCCTCTCGAGCGAGGTCGCGTTGGCAATTCACCTGAGTGACCGCGTCGTGGCGGAGTTGACGCTGAATCGCGAAACGTTTGAGTTGAGCCAAACCAACGCGCTGATCCGCGATGGGGGGACCATCCACCTGTGGTCGGGCGGTGTCACGCTCGCGTACACCTTTGAGGGATGAGGCGGGCGCTGAATTGAGCGCGCGGTCAGGCCGCCCACCGGGTGACAACTCGGCAGCCGCCCCAGGCGTTGCCTTCGATCCAGGCCTCGCCGCCATGCGCCCGCGTCGCGGCATGCACCAAGGCGAGCCCCAGACCATGGCCCGATTTGTCGCGGGACAGGCGCGCGAAGGGCTCGAAGACGCGCACGCGATCGGCCTCGGCGATGCCCGGACCGTCGTCGTCGACGGCGACATGCAGATGGGTCGACGTGCGCCAGGCGTCCACCCGAATTCGGCGGGTCGCGAACCGGCGTGCGTTGCCAATAATATTGCCAATAGCGCGCGAGAACGCGGCTGAATCTATCGGCCATTGGCCGCCATTCAGGGTCGCTCCACGTTCGATTTGCGGATGCCCGCTCAGAGTTTGAGCCACGATGATTTCGGACAGCAACCCGTCGATCTCGACTGACTGGCGCTCAAAGGCGTGGTCGATTCGGGCGCTCTCGAGCAGCTGCTGGATCAGAGCAGTCATCGCCTCAAGATCGTGCTCGATGGCATCGACCTGACTGAGGAACGTGTCCAAATCTGTCACGTCGAGCAGGTGCAACCCGAGCTGAATTCGGGTGATCGGCGTGCGCAACTCGTGAGAGACGGCGCTGAGCAGTCGCTCGCGGGCGGCGACGCTCGCATGGACCCGCTCAGCCATCCGGTTGAAGGCCTGCGCCAGCGGTGCGGTCTCTGTTTGCGCGAAGACCGGCACGCGCACGGTCAAGTCGCCATCGGTCATTCGAGCGGCCGCGACCTCAAGGGCCCCGAGCCGGCGCCGAACGCGTCGGAGAATCAGGAAGAGCAGGCCACTCAATGTCAGCACGATCACAAGCAGGCGCACGATCGTGGCGCTCAGCGAGCCGTACGTGATGGCCGGCATTGGGCCGAATTGAAGCCAGCGATCGGCGCCCATCGAGACCGCCGCCATGGGCTCGAAGGTGTCGCGGTACCACCCATACATTTGCCCGTCGACTGAGGCCACTGGCGGTGGGCGCGTGGTGATGGCGACGCGATGCCCGAAAGTTGCGCTGAGTTCGGCCAGGATGGCGTCAGGCTGCGCGCGCGAAGGATGCTGCGCGCGCACCATCCGTCGCGCGAGCTGCGCGCCCCCGCGCATCTGATATGCGAGAGCCTGGCCGTCACTCTCTGGATCCCCCACCACCAAGATGATGGTTTCGACGGTCAACGCCACAATGACCATGACCACCATCAACACCCAAATTCGAATGAAGAGCCGCGTCATTGGGGCGCCATCAACAGCGGCGCCATCAACAGCGGCGCCATCAACAGGTAGCCCACGCCGCGCACGGTCTTGATATATTTGGGCGCCTTGGGATCATCGCCCAGCAGGCGGCGCAGGCGGGCCACCCGCAAGTCGATGGACCGATCGAGCCCGTCATGGGGCACGCCACGCAGCGCGAGATACAGAGCGTCGCGGTCGACGACCTCACCGCGCCGATCTGCGAGGTGCACGAGCAAGTCGAACTCGGCGGTCGTCAACTCGATGCTGCGGCCATCCACCCAAACCTCGCGCCGCGTCGGGTCGATATGCAGGCCCTGTGTGGGCGGCGCCGCGTCCAGCGCGCCGCCCGGTTGGCGCAGTCGAGCTCGAATGCGCGCCAGCAGCACCCGCGGGTTCATGGGCTTGCATATATAGTCGTCCGCCCCAATCTCGAGGCCCACCACCTCATCGATGGGATCGTCCTGCGCGGTCAGCATGATGATGGGCCCGGCGTATTTTTCGCGCGCGCGCCGACAGACCGAGAGCCCGTCGAGCCCGGGCAGGTTGATGTCGAGGAGCACCAGATCGGGTTGCTCGGCGATGATGCGCGCCAGGCCGTCGTCGCCGCGGTCAGCGAGCGAGGCGGTGAAGCCGCTGCGCGCCAGCAATTGCAGCACCAACGCGCCGATGCGCGCGTCGTCTTCAATGACGAGAATGTGTGCCACTTCGCCTCCAATACTTCGATACACAAACCGTACACTTTCGCCACGCAGTCACCGTGGTCTGCGCCCCGCTCCGCCGTCATCCTCAAGGCGAACATCAGCGGAGCATGACCATGCAGACCGTCCTACAAACTGTCACCGACAATCTCTACATCGTGGTTGCGGGGGTCTTCGTCTTCTCATTGGCCGTCGCGCTCATCGAGTTCGTGTGGGAGCTCGCGAGCAGACGAATGACGGGGTCGCGCTTCAAAGAGATGCTCGCCAGCGGCAGCGTCGGGGTGGTCAGCGCGCTGACCGACGGCATGCAGCAGGCGATCTTGGTCGGGGCAGCGGTTGCCGCCTTCGCCTGGACGCCTTTGCGGGTGCCCATCAACGCATGGACGGCGATCGCGGCCGTCCTGCTCGTCGACCTCATCCACTACTGGACCCATCGCTGGGAGCACGAGGTTCGGCTGCTTTGGGCGCATCACTCGGTGCATCACAGCTCACCGATCTACAACTACTCGACCGCCGCGCGGGTGGCCTTCTTTCGCGTGTTCTTCGACGCGATCTACTACGCGTCTCTGGTGTTGCTCGGGTTTCATCCGGCGGTGGTGCTGGGCAGCCTGGCCCTGGTCGCCGTCTATCAAATTTGGCTGCACTCGGAGCTGGTCGATGGGCGCAGCCTGGCCTGGCGTGTGTTCGGCAAGGTGTTCTGTACGCCTTCGCACCATCGCGTGCACCACGGGACGCAGCCGCAATATCTCGACAAGAACTATGGCGGGTTGCTGATCATCTGGGACCGCATCTTCGGCTCGTTTGAGCCCGAGGGGGAGCGGCCCATCTATGGTTTGACCCGACCCATCGCGAGCGTCAATCCGCTGACTGTTCACTTCGCGGAGTACTGCGCGCTCGCCCGAGATCTGCGCAGCGCCCGCACATGGCGCCAGGCGGGTCGGGCGCTCTTCGCCCCGCCGGGCACCCCGATCGTCCCCCCGTCAGACGTCAGCAAGTGAGGGCGTTGCTGGCCATGTGCCTGTTGTGGTCCTGCGACGCATCGGTGGTCGAAGAGCAGGCCCACGGCCCGCTCATCGACCACCAGCGATGGACGCTGGACGATGCAGACCCGCCGGGGCTCGAGCATCGACCGTCGGCGCTGCGCTGCCCGCCGGGCGCCGTGCTCACCGACGGCGACGTCTTGGATGTGAGCACCGATGACTGCAACTACCTGGCAGTGCAGCAGCCCAGCCTGGGTCCGTTGCGGGCCGGTGAGTTCATTGAAATTCAGCTGGCCCACCTGACGCTCTTCGACCCGGTCGGCGGATCGGGCCAGGCCCACGCTGCGGTGGCATTGGGCGAGCACATCTATTGGGAAACCTGGCTGCCGATCCCGGCGGCCGCGCAAGCCATCAGCGTGACCATTGCGGTGATCGAGGACCTGCCGACCGGCACCTCGATTCGCTTTCATCTGCACAACCATGGCGCGAATGAGTGGACGCTCTTCGACATCGCCCGCGCGCCCGACTCTGGAGAGAATTGATGCTGTCAAGCAAGAGACTTCGCCGCAGCTGTGCCCTCACTTTGGCCCTGGCTTCGGCCCTCACCCTGACTGCGGTCGCGGGCTGCGATGACGCACCGTCGGGGTCACACAATAGGCCCCCAGCCGGCGGACCCGAGCCGACGCCCGAGCCGACGCCCGGGGACGCAGTGACCTATACGGAGCACATCCGTCCGCTGATCGCCGAGACCTGCTTGGGATGCCATCGTATGGGCGGGAGCACCCCGTTTGCGTTGGAATCGTATGCCCAGGCCCAACCCTGGGCGGCCGCGCTGGCGAACGCCGTGCAGGCCAGGCGCATGCCGCCCCACTTGGCCGACACGACCGGCGCCTGTGGCACATTTCGCAGTCACCTGTGGCTGACGGATGCGCAGATCGCGCGCTTCGTAGACTGGGCAGCCGCAGGCGCGCCCGAGGGTGATCCGAGCCCCGCGCCCGCGTTGCCGGCCCCGGCCGAGTTGAGCGACGACGTCGCGATCGTCGACATCGGCGGCGACTATCTGCCCGACCAGACCAAGACCGATGACTACCGCTGCTTCGTCGTCGAGTCGCCCGGCACCTTTGACGTGTCAGGATTTCGAGTTGTGCCCGGCAATCCGCGCATCGTGCACCACCTGATCGGCTACCGCACCGTCGACCCGGTGGCCGCCGCCGAGGCTCGGCGCTTGGACGCCCTCAGCCCTGAGCTTGGCTATGACTGCTTGGGCACGGGACCGGGCGTGGACGCGACTGGTTTGGTCAGCTGGACCCCGGGCGTAGACGTCGAGCTGTTTCCCGACGGGATCGGGGTGCCGATCGTGGCCGATCTGCCGCTGATCTTCGAGGTGCACTACAACACGGCGGGCGGCCCGGGCGAGACTGATCGGACGACAATCGAGCTGCAACGCGCACCCGCCGACAGCCTCAATCCGATGTTCGAGCTGATCGCCATCGATGAATCCTTCGTGGGGCCGCCTGGCGACGCCGCGTTTACGACCACCTCAGATTTGCCCGTCTCTTGGCAAATCGAGGTGGATCACCCTGAGCGCATTCGCCTGTTGGGCGCCAACGCCCATATGCACCAGCGCGGGGTGTCCCAACGCATCGAGCTCGTGCGCCCCGACGGCTCCACGCGCTGCCTGCTCGACATCCCCCGGTGGGACTTCGACTGGCAACTCAACTACTGGTATGCCACCCCCATCGATATCGCCCCTGAAGATACCCTGCGAATCACCTGCATCTTCGACACGCGCGGCATCGCAGAACCGCTGCGCTGGGGCGAGGGCACCAACGACGAGATGTGCCTGGGATCGGTCTATGCCTACTACCCGGAGTGGTCGGGTCCGAATTGATCGGCCGCCGGCTGCACCGCCGCCCCGGAGGGCCGCGTAGTCGCCATGGCGGCCCTCCGGGGCGGCGCTCATTCGATACCCTCACGCCTCACTCAGGCACCGCCCGCGCCTCTTTGGGCACCTTGTGGGTATAGCCCCGCACCCGCCCGCGCAGCACGTTGATCGGCACCGGCGGATCGAACACATACCCAAACCCCCGGCTCGGGATTCGCAGATTGATGCGATGCCCCTTGTAGTCGAAGTTACGCCCATAGGTGGTCGGGATCGGGCCCTCGATCGTGTGTTTGCGATGGCGCAGTACGAAGGACCCCAGCCGCACGGCCAGGTGATTGAACAGGCGGTGACACCCATGGCTCGACCCGCGCATGATGCTGCGATAGCTCACCGAGCCGTGCACGCGGATGCCGCGGTCGTAGTACTTCGTCTGGCCGTCTCGCCCTTCGATGGCCCGCTCATGGATCATCATCACCAGCCCGAACGCCGACGCGTAGCTGGGGCCGAAGATGTCGCGCTTGGCCCGATAGCGGCGGCCCCGGCGTTCGACCAGGTCTTCGTTGGGCGTTGAGTCGGGTGGCAGCCAGGACGGGCCCGCGACCAACTTGCGCCAGACCCGCGGGCCGACGTCGGAGTTCTTGTACTTGTAGACCGTCGCGCCGCCGTCAGTGGCCTCGGTCTTCCAACTGCCGATGGTGGTCGGCCAGCGCACCAAGGCGATCTCTTTGTCACCGTGCTGCGCATACAGCGTCAGGTTGGCTCGGCGGGTGATCGGCTGATGGCGGGTCTTGCCATTGGGGGCCACGGGATAGTCGTACCAGACGTCGCCGCGATCGATCTCGCCGCGCAGCTCCATATGTGCGCTGTGCCACGCCGGGGGCGGTGGCAGCTTGACCGCGATCACCAGGCTGCCCAGGGTCTCCATCGTCGCCAACCGCGCGATGGCCGCCGCGGGCGAGACCCAGCCCAGCGCCTTCGCGGCCGCCTCGGTGGCGGGCGAGACGAAGTCTGCTGCGCCATTGGCCAGCGGCACATCGGGCAGCGGATGGCGATACTCGGTTGTGTCGAGCTGCTGCCCGAAGACCGTGCCCCACTGCCCCAAGGCCGAGCCGTCCTCGATGAGGCCGGTCGTCGCCCGCACCCGCTCACGCAGCGCGCGCAACAAGGCCTGGTAGTCGGCGACGCGGCTGTCCAAGACCAGCGAGTCACGCGTCTCGGCGTCGAGGTGTGAGCGCGCGCCGAGCATGAGCTTGCGCTGAAACGCCTGCAGCGGGACGAAGGTGCGGAAGTCGAGGAGACCCGGCCGGGCGATCTTCTTCATCAGCCCCTCGCAGACCAGGTGCGCCTGCGCCGCCCGCACGGCCGCGACCTGCGGGTGCGCCCTCGCCCACTTGCGCACCGACCAGCGCCAGCGCTTCTCCTCACCGAGCTTGTCGAAGTCGGCGGTGGTGAACTTGGGCAGCTCTGCCTCGGGCTCTCCGGCCTCGACCGCCTTCGCGGTGGCGCGCTTGGTCAGCTCTCTGCGAAAGCGGCGCGCCAGGCCCAGGGCGGTCTTGATGCGCTTGCGCTGCCGGTCGATCTTCTCATAGGCCGAGACGACCCGGGGGTATGCAGACAGCTCGGTGTCTTGCACGTCTTCGCGACACACGTGCCGCGCGGTCTGCAGCAGCCGCCTGCGCACCAGCGTCAGGTTGGGGAAGATGCCGTAGGTCTCGAAGAATTGATCCTGCGCGGCGCGGCCCTCGACCTCGTCGTCGTCTATCTCGCCGGCGGCCAGCTTGAGGTAGACCGAGCGATAGGGCTGCTCCTCGGGCGTACCCGCTTCGAAAATGGCCGGCAGCCAGGCGTCGGACAGGTCGAGCCGCGTCAGGTTCTCTTTGGCGAGATCGGCGGGACAGACCCAGCGCCGCGCGCAGCCGTCTGCGTAGACCGGCAACGCCCCTTCGCAGGCTGGTTTCGCGGCGAGTGGTGCGCACTGCGGGGTCGCGAGGAGGATGGCCAGCACGTTGAGAAGCATACTTGGACGTTATCACTTTGCGTGGTTGGTTTCGCGGATCCTTGGCGTGACTGACGGCCTGCGGGTTTCTGGTTGACGAACTGCGTTGACTGTCTCTCACGAAGACAGCCTGCTGACTTCGAATGACCACGTCGTCAGCCGCCCTCGTCGTCAGCCGCCCTTGTTGTCCGCCACCCACGACCCTACGACCCATGAGGAACAGCCATCTTGAGAAACCTATGTTGCCTTCTGCTCTTGCTGCCCTTCGTCGCCTGCGATGACGGCGCCACTGCCACGCCGCCCGTCGTCGACGCCGGCCCCATCGTTGACATGCGCGTCGAGGTCGACAGCGTCGCGCCCCTGCCCGACGCCGCACCGCCAGAGTGCGAAGACGAGCGGCGGCGCTGCACCGATGATGGCGTCGAGGTCTGCGTCGAGGGTCAATGGCGCGGCCTGGGCCCATGCAACGACGGCAGCGTCTGCGAAGGCGGCGAGTGCGTCATCGAAGCCTGCGTGCCCGATTGTAACGCCCGCGTCTGCGGCGACGACGGCTGCGGTTCGCAATGCGGCGAGTGCGAGGCCGGCTGGACCTGTTCGATGGCCGGCCGCTGCGATCCCCCGGCGCCCCGCTGTGGCGATGACGCCTGCAATGGTGACGAGGACTGCTCAACCTGCCCGGCCGACTGCGGCAATTGCTGTGGCGACGGCGCTTGCGCGGGCGAGCGCGGCGAAGACTGCGCGACCTGCCTGTCGGACTGCGCCTGTGGAGGCGACGATCGCTGCGATGCAGCCAACGGCGTCTGCGAAGCCTGCCAGCCCCAATGTGACGGCCGCGCCTGCGGTGAAGACGGCTGCGGCGGCACCTGCGGCGATTGCCCCGGCATGGCCGCCTGCGACAACGGCGTCTGCGCGGTGATGTGCGTGCCCGTCTGCGACGGACGCAGCTGCGGGCCCGATGGCTGCGGCAGCGTCTGCGGCGACTGCGACGACGGCCAGGTGTGCAACGCCCAAGGCGTATGCGAAGCGCCGCCCGAACGGTGTGGCGACGAGGTCTGTGGCGATGGCGAAGACTGCGGTAACTGCCCCGCCGACTGCGGCGCCTGCTGCGGCGACGGGCAATGTGCCGGCGGCGAGACCTGCTCGACCTGCCCGGCCGACTGCGGCTGCCCCGATGGCGAGCAGTGCAATGTGCAGCAAGCCCGCTGCATCGACGTGTGCGTGCCCCAATGCGACGGGCGCAACTGCGATGCGGACGGCTGCGGCGGCGAGTGCGGCAACTGCTTGGACAATCAAGAGTGCAACGACGGCGTCTGTCGCGACCTCTGCGTCGCGGCCTGCGACGGTCGCGACTGCGGCGGCGATGGCTGCGGGGGTGCCTGCGGCGAGTGCGACGCCGCAGACCTATGCGACGACGGCGTCTGCGCCGAGATTTGCAGCCCGGCCTGTGATGGGCG
>JBNMOZ010000122.1:0-11357 GCA_051276005.1 Bradymonadia bacterium
GCGATCAGGACTGCGCGCGCGGTCAGACCTGCAACGCCGGCGAGGTCTGCCTGCCCGATCCGGAGTGTCCGGTCTGCGACGTGTGCGCGGGCTGGTGCGTCGACGGCGCCCCGCAGCGCTGATCCCACCCAGCGGGCTGCAAACGCAGCCTCCCGCCAGCGCCAATCGCGACGCCTGTAGATGAAATCTGCCGGCGAGTGATCAGGCCTGCCCCCCGCCGACATGCATGCACCGTCACCGCCTTACGCGAGGAGCACGATGCACGCCCTGGCCATTGCCGTAGACGACGTCCCCGAAGATCCCCGCCCGCAGCTCTTCTTTGAAGCGCTGCGCCCGGCTGCGAGCCTCGCGGTCGCCGCCGGGGTGCCGCTCGATGCGGCGCGCGACGTCTTCATCGGCGCGATGCTGAGCGCGGCGCGCGCCCGCTGGCCACAGCTGTCGCTTCGGTCGCTGGGGTTGGGGCGGACGACGCGCAGCATTCGCGGCCTCGAGAAGCGCCCCGATCCCACCCTCGCGCCCCGCGGCACCAACGTGCTGCGCCGCGCCGAGGAGGCCCTTAACACCCCCAAGACGCGCCGCGAGCTTGGGGCGTCGCTGCCCATCTTCGACGGCTTCGACAGCAGCCAGGTGGCCCTCGCGGCGCTGCTGCGCACAGGCCGGGCCGAGGCGATTACGCAGCGGCGCAACGAGCCGACAAAGTACCAACGCACCTCGCCCAGGACCCAGGCACCCGCCGACACCGCGAAGCGCCTCGCCGAGGCTGAGACCTTCCTGCATGCGGTGGGCGACGCGCTGACCGACGGCCGCGTGCAGACGCAGAGCGTGCGCGCGACGCCGGCCGGCCTGGCCGCCGCGCGCGCTGACATTGAAGCTTTCATTCGGCAAGGGATGGCCCGGCTCGAAGCGCGGGCCGACGGCGATGAGTCTGCCGTCGAGGGGCGGGTCTACATGGGCAGCTGTCCTGCCTGAGCCCCGCGCGAACGGCCGCTACTGAAGCGCCACGCTGCGCGTGTTCTCGCTGATGCCTGCGACGCCGCCGCGACCGCCTGCCTGGCCGCAACCGCCGCCGCCTGCGCCGCCGCCGGCGACCTCGAAGGTGATGTCGCCGCGCTGCACGAGCGTCGCTCCGGCGACGCCCCAAACGCCGACCGATGGACCGCCGCCGCCGCCGCCGCCGCAGCCGCCCCGGCCACCTTGGCCGCCTTGACCGCCGTCACCGCCCGAACCCTCTTCGCTGTTGCCGCCCGCGCCGCTGCCGGCGCCGCCGCCCGGACCGCCCCCGCCACCGGCGCCACCGCGGCCGCCTGTGCCGCCGCCGATCGTCGCGATGTTCACGTCTTCAATCGTCAGCGTAGAGTTGCGCAGCAGCACCGAGATGGACGCCCCGCCGCCGGTGCCGAACAGGCCGCCCGCGCCGCCCTGACCGCCGCCACCGCCGCCACCGGCGCCCCGGCCGGTCCCGCAATATACGCAGCCGCCAAACACGCGGCAGTTCTCGCCGCCGCCTGCGCCACCGCCGCCTGCGCCGCCGCCCGTGCCGCCGCGCTGACCGGCCGCGCCGATGCTGGGCAGGAAGCGCCCATTGCCTGCGAAGCCACCGGTGGCGTTGCCGCCGCCGCCTTGTCCACCGGTGTTGCCCGTACGGCCGCCGCCGCCGTTGCCGCCCGCGCGCGGATCACCGTCGTTGCAGCCGAGGTTCTGGCCGTTGCCGGGACCACCGGCGCCGCCGCCCGGCGATCCGTTGGCGGCGCCCGCCGCGCCGGGGAGGCCAGAGCTGCGGTTGCGGCCGTTTCCGCCGCGTCCACCGCCGGTGTTGCCGCCGCCGCCGCCGGTCGATCCGCTGCCGTTGTTGCCGCGCGAGCCGGCGCCACCTTGGCCGCCACCGCTGCCGTCGACGCCGCCGCCGCCGCGCCCCGCGCGAATGTCGCTTTGCCGAATCGTCAGGTGGTTCGCGCTCGCGTCGACCCACAGGCCGACCGTCTCTTGGCCCGCGTCGCCGCGGTTGGTCACGGCGATGTCGACGCGCGAGAGCAGCACCGGCGCGTCAAGGTTCACGGCATCGACGCCGTGGATCGCGGTGGACTCGATGAGCGCCCGGTTGCCACCGCGAACGCGGAAGTCAGCGCTGTAGCCCGAGAAGATGCCCACGCCGCCGCGCAGCGCGACCGCCGCGTTGACGCGATAGACCCCGGCCTGGACGAGGATCTGGTCGCGGTTGCCATCGGCGAGCGCGATGGCGCGCTGAAAGGTCGAGACGGCCGTCTGGGGCGTCGCGCCGTCCTGGGCGTCATCGCCGCCGCCGCGCACGAAGATCGCGCGCTCAATGTCGCCATCTACGCCGTCGCAGTCCGCGTCGATGTTGCCCACGTCGGGCAAGTCGCCGGCCTGCTGGAACACGCAGGCGTACTCGCAACCGTTGGCCGGGTCGCCGTCGAGGTCGACGAAGCCCTCATCGCATTCGTTGAGCACGCATGCGCTGTCTTCGCAGGCGCCCTGGGCGTTGATGAAGGCGCACTGCTGGCCGCACGCACCGCAGTTGAGCGGGTCGGCGTCGACCGGCGCGTCCTCGTCGAGGAGGCCGTCGCAGTCATTGTCGATGTTGTCGCAGGCTTCCAAGCCGCCGTTGGTGAGCTGGCAGGCGTACTCGCAGCCGTTCTCGGCCAGGCCGTCGAGGTCGACGAAGCCGCCGTCGCACTCGGCCACGGCGCATTGCCCGTTGCCGCAGCGCCCGATGGCGTCGGCCAGGTCGCAGCCGTTGCCGCAGACGCCGCAGTTCTCAGCGTCGGTCTGCAAATCGAAGGTCTCGTCGATGTTGCCGTCGCAGTCGTTGTCGAGCCCGTCGCAGGTCTCTTCGATGTTGAGGAAGTCCTCATCGGTGCGGCCGTCGCAGTCGTTGTCGATCTGGTCGCAGGCCTCGACGCCGTCGCGGGTGGGCACGCAGGCGTACTCGCAGCCGTCCGCCGGATCGCCGTTGGCGTTGACGAAGCCGCCCGCGCACATGCCCAAGGCGCAGTCGCCCTCGACGCACAGGGGCATGGCGTTGTCGAAGCCGCAGGCCCGGTTGCACTGTCCGCAGTGGGCGAGGCTGTTCTGCAGGTCGAAGGTCTCGTCGGTCAATCCGTCGCAGTCATTGTCGAGGGTGTCGCACGCCTCGACGCCGTCGTTGGTCAGGCCGCACTCAAACTCACAGCCGTCGGCGGTCATGGCGTTGAGGTCGGTCCAGCCGGGCTCGCAAGACGCGATGCTGCATTCGCCCGCCGCGCACCCCGGCACCGCGTTCTGAAACGCGCACACCCGGTTGCACTGCCCGCAGTGGTTGACGTCGACCTGCTGATCGAAGTCCTCGTCGGTGCCGCCGTCGCAGTCGTTGTCGACCTCATCGCAGGCCTCGACGCCGTCGCGGGTGACGTTGCAGCCGTACTCACAGCCGTTGCCGTCGTTGCTGTCGACGTTGAAGAAGCCGGGGCTGCAGTCGCCCAGCAGGCAGTTGCTCTCAGCGCAGAGACCCGCCGCGTTGTCGAAGTCGCAGGCGTTGCCGCAGAACCGGCAGTTGGCCGCATCTGACGTCAGGTCGAGGTCGTCGTCGGGGGTGCCATCGCAGTCGTTGTCGAGCCCGTCGCACAGCGTCTCGGCGCCCTCTTCATAGGTGTTGGGATAGTTGCAGGCCCAGGCGCCGCCCAGGCACGCCACGAAGCTGCCCGCGCACACGCCCACGTCCGAGCAGACGATCTCTTCGGGCGGATCCTCACCGAGGGCTTCGCGCTCGTCGATGTCGCTGTTGCAGTTGTTGTCGACGCCGTCGCACAGCTCGGGCGCTTCGGCGTAGCTGGTGGGATCGTCGTCGTCGCAGTCGAAGCCCAGGCAGCCGTCGCCGGTGCCGTAGCCATCGCCGTCCGCGTCTTCGCAGGGCAGGCACTCGCCGCTGCTGGGCACGCACTGCAAGACCGTCTGATCGCCGCGCTCGATTGAGGCGCACTCATAGCCCTCGGGGCAGTCGCCTTCGCCCTCGCAGGCCTCGCCGCAGAAGGTGCGCACGCCCACCAGGATGCACAGGTCGTCGTTGTCGTCGCATTCGACGTCGAGCATGCACGGGCGGCACAGGTCGGGCTGATCGGCGACGCAATAGAAGCCCTGATCGACGCTCTCATTGGCGACGAACTGACACTCCCAGCCCTCGGGGCAATCCCCCGCGCCGCAGCGATCGCTGCACACGCGTCCGCCGCCGGGGCGCTCCAGACAGTGGCCCGAGGCGCACTCGGTGCCGTCTGAACACAGATCTCCAAACGCGCCGCGGTTCGACATGTCGGGGGGGATGTATTGGTCCTGCGGTGGCAGGTCGAAGTCGAACTCAACGCCGGTGTCGAGGCGCTCGATCGGGCGGATAGTGTCGTCGTCACAGCCGATCAGGCCGAGCGCAGGCGCGATGCTGATGAGCAGCCCCCACGCGAAGTGTGTGTGATTCATTGCGTCCCCCAAGTCGTCGCTGGTTTGGAGTGTATCCGAATCGCCGGGCGGGATGCGCGCCGTTGCGCCCAGCCGGTGCGCTCGCGCATGCTGAGCGCCTCTACACCCGGAGGCCATATGCCGTCACGCGCCGAAATCATCAATCTCCTCAAGGATGTCGCCCCGCTTGCGCTCGCTGAGGAGTGGGACAATGTGGGCCTGCTGGTCGACGGGGCGGGCCCCGACTCGAACGGTCTTGAGCCGCACGGCACCGATTCGCATGGCCTCGATCCGCGCGGCGCCGCTCGCGTCGATACGGTCTTCTTGACGATCGACTTGACCGAGGAGGTGCTCGAGGAGGCGATATCGGCGGGCGCTCAGCTGATCGTCGCCTATCATCCGCCGATCTTCAGCGGGCTCAAGCGCTTGACGATGGGCGATGACAAGCAGCGCATCGTGCTGCGTGCGCTGGCCGCACGGGTCTCGATCTACTCGCCGCATACCGCGCTCGACGCGGCGCCCGGTGGTCTCTGCGATTGGCTGCTCGAGGCCTTCGGCGCGGTGACCGACGTGCGACCCATCACCGCGCACCGCGCGCATCCGCATGGCCGCAGCCACGGATTGCACGTCGCCGACGCCGCCGCGAAGAACCCGGCGGTCGCTGATTTGCTGAGCGATTTGACCGCAGTCGGGCGGCTCTGGGCGGGGGACCAGCGGGCGGTCGAGCGCGTCGCGGGGGCGTTGGCCGCCGCCGGCATACCCGCTGCGATCCAGGCGTTCGCCGACGTGGGCAGCGCCGACACCGGGGCCGGCCGCCGCGCGACGCTCGTCACGCCCCAACCCCTCGAAGACGTGGTGCACGCGCTCAAGAAACACCTGGGCCTGTCGTATCTGCGCGTCTCTGCTGCCGCTGCGCAGATGGATGGGGAGCCCGTGCGCAGCGTCGCGGTCTGCCCGGGCGCGGGCGGC
This sequence comes from Bradymonadia bacterium, assembly GCA_051276005.1. GTDB lineage: Bacteria > Myxococcota_A > Bradymonadia > UBA7976 > UBA1532 > JBNMOZ01. The sequence goes on from JBNMOZ010000122.1 coordinate 5,413, forward strand.
TCACTCTTCGAGGGCGTGCGGGGCGTCGATCTGTTGGTCACCGGCGAGATGCGGCATCACGACATCCTGGCGCACCGCGCGCGCGGGGCCAGCGTGATCCTCTCCGACCACACGAACACCGAGCGCGGCTACCTGCCGCGGCTCGCCGCCCGCCTGCGCGCCGCGGCCGATATCGAGGTCGTCTGCTCGGCCCTGGACGCCGATCCGCTGATCGTCGCGTGATAGGCGCGTGACACCTTGAGCGAGTCCAGGCATCGTGCACACACTCACAGCTCAAGGATCGTATGCGCTGGGCTTCTGCACTCGCCGTCTCCAATGACGACATCGCCGCCATCGACGCGGCGCTGGCCGGCCTGGCCCACGACCTCGACGCCAACCCCGCCGACATCATCTTTGCGTTCGCGAGCGCCGACTTCATCCCGCACTTGAAGACTCTGGCGGAGAAGGCCCGCGCGGTCTGGCCCGATGTGCGCGTGATCGGCTGCTCCGCAGCGGGCAGCATCGGCGGCAATCAAGAGATCGAGGGGCAGCCCGCCCTGGCGCTCACCGCGGCGAGCCTGCCGGGGGTCACCGTCGAGCCCTTTCATATTCTGCATCGCGAGCTGCCGCTGCCCGACGCCGACGCGAACGCCTGGCGCACCGCGCTTGGGGTCGACGGTGCGGCGCAGCGGCACACGGTCGTGCTGCCCGATCCGTTCTCCATGGATCCTCAACGCCTGCTGGCCGGCATCGAGCGCGTGTCACCGCTGGGCGTGATCATCGGCGGCATCGCGAGCGGCGGCGAGAAGGCGGGCGAGCATCGATTGCTCATCGACGACGCGGTGCATCGACAGGGCGCCGTGGGCGTGATGTTGTCGGGCAATCTGGCGGTCGATACCGTCGTCGCGCAGGGGTGTCGCCCCATCGGCGCGCCCATGTTCGTGACGCGCTGCCGGCGCAACCTCATCACCGAGTTGGATGGCCAATCGGCGCTCTTGGCGTTGCAAGGCCTGGTCAACGGCCTCAGCCCGGCAGATCGGCGTTTGGCGAGCGAGTCCCTGTTCGTCGGCATGGTCATGCAGGGTGATCAGCAGACGTACGGCCAAGGCGACTTCCTCATCCGCACCCTGATCGGCGCCGACACCGGAACGGGCGCGCTGGTTGTCGCCGCGCGGCCCGAGGTCAACGCCGTGGTCCAATTTCATGTGCGCGACGCGGCGGCCTCGGCGGCTGACCTCGGTCGGCTGCTCAAGCGGTCGCGCGCTGAGGCCGCCCGACCGCCGGCCGGCGCGCTGCTCTTCGATTGCGTGGGTCGCGGCGCGAACTTCTATGGGGCGCCCGAGCACGACACCGGGCTGATCCGGTCTGAGCTGGGCGCGGTGCCCATCGGCGGCTTCTTCTGCAACGGCGAGATCGGCCCAATCCACGGCCGCACGCACGTGCACGGCTTCACCGCGAGTTTGGGCCTGTTTCGCCCGCGGTTCGACAGTTGAGCAAACCCCGCCAGCCGATTCAACGCGTCAAGGGCGCGCTGCAATGGGCCCAAGAGGCGGCCCAGCGGCGCACGCAGCGGTATCGGGCCTCGGGCCTGCGCTTCGCGCTCGCGGATCGCATCGACTACTTCAACCCCGACGCCTGGGACGCGGTCGCGAAGCACGGCTCCCTGTACCTCGATCGACGCTATCTACGGGCGATTGAGGGCTGCACCGGCGCCGACATCGAGCCCCGCTACGCCCTCCTCTTCGATGAAGACGAGCCGGTCGCCGCGGTGTCGGCGCAGCGCGTTCGCATTCAGGGGGCCCGCCTCAAGCCCGACACCCCGCCCGACGAGCTGCCGCTGGCCGAGGCGCTGGGCCGGCTGGTGCGCGATCGCCTGCTCGACTGCCTCGACGACACCATGCTGGTCTGCGGCAACATGTATGGCGGCGGGCCGACCGGGGCTGCGGTGTGCGGTGGGGTCGATCCGACCCGCGTCTGGTCGGGCGTCGCCGAGTCGCTGTATCGCATACGCCGCGCCGACAAGCTGGTGGGCGATCCGGCCTTCGTGCTGTTCAAGGACGTCGATCCCAGCGTGCCCAGCGCCGCATTGCATCGCTTCAGCTATCGCCCGATCGACACCGAACCCGAGATGGTGCTCGCCCTCGATCCGGCGTGGCGCACCTTCGACGACTACCTGGCGGCGCTGAACAAGAAGTACCGCGCCGCCGCCCGCAAGGTGCACAAGACGCTGGCCGCCGCGAACGTGCAGGTGGTCGCCGACGATCGCGAGACATCATCTGCTGCGCTCAACGCGCTGTATCAGCAGGTGCTCAGTCGCGCCGAGTCGACCCCCGTCGTGCTGCCGTCAGACTACTTCGAGCGGGTGCACGCCGCGCTGGGCGAAGACGCGCGCATCACGACGTTGTCCCGCGATGGCGCGCTGCTGGGCTTCGTGATGACGCTGCGCGACGGCGACACGGCGATCGGCCACTTCGTGGGCATCGACTACACCGTCGAGCTGCCGATCTACTTTCGTCTGCTGCACGCCGTCATCGAGGCGGGCATGGCGTTTGGGTGCACTCAGATTCAGTTCGGTCGGACGGCCCTCGACGCCAAGGCTCGGCTGGGCGCGTTGCCCGTGCCGCAGCAGGTGTGGTGTCGCCATCGACACGGCGCGCTCAACCTGGTGATCCGCGAGCTTTTCAGCCTGGTCGATCCGGCGGAAGCGCCGGAGCGCAACCCGTTTAAGTAGGGTCTCTCAGAGTCGCGGTGCTCGCCTTCGGCTGCGCTCCGGGGCATCTCTGCTTCCGGTCGCTCAAGGTCGACGTGCCCCGCCCATATCTGAGTTGAGGTTTGCATTGCGGCAGTTGTCGGATATGTATCCTGTGCGTCCCTCAACCACCCCGGAAGCAAGGAGTTTCGATGCGATCGACCGCGACCCGACTCATGACGATTCTCGCGTTCTTCCTCGGTGCCGCGCTCGCCTTGAGCCCGGCCCTCGCCGATACGCATGCTGAGCCTGGCGCGCATGCCATGCCCACGCCCATCGAGTTGGGGCCGGCGCATGCGCACTTCAAGACGATGGCGGGCAACTGGACGATGACGCAGACCATGTTCATGCCCGACGGCAAGACCATGGAGGCCAAGGGCACGCAGACGGTGCAGACCGTGCTCGACGGGCTGGGCATGAGCTTCGAGACCCGCACCGCGATGGGCCCGATGACCATGAAGGGCCACGGCGCGACGTACTGGGTGCCGGCCAAGAAGATGTATCAGTCGACGTGGTTCGACAACATGAGCCACAACGGCATGTGGACCGGCTGGAGCAGCTGGGACGCCAAGACCAAGACGATGAAAGAGACCATCTCGGGGCCGGGCCCGGATGGCAAAGAGATGACGATGCGCATGGTCACGGTCGTGGCCGGCGCTGACGCCTACACGACGACCTTCTACATGCCCGGCACCGACGGCAAAGAGATGAAGGGCATGCAGATCGCCTACGCGCGGGTGAAATAGCCAGGCGCAGCGCGCTCTGTCCCTTCTCAGCCTGCGAGCAGGGCGTCGAGCTGGCCGCTCTTTTCGAGCGCCGAGAGCTCTGAGTAGCCCCCGATTGATTTGTCGTTGATGTAAATCTGCGGCACGGTCCGCTGCCCCGACGTTTGGACCATCCACTGGCGCTTCTCGGCGTCGTGGGAGACGTCGACCTCTTCGAACTCGACCCCCTTCTTCTTGAGCAGGCGCTTGGCGGCGCCGCAATAGGCGCAGATGCGGGTCGTGTAGACTTGAACAGTCATGGTCTCTCCTTTGGACGCCAGCCAGATGCCTCAAAAGGTCGTTTCGATGCCAATGGATTCGACAGACAGGCTCGTCGGCGTCGTCGTCGCGCGCAACGCCCAGTCCCTGATCGGAGCCTGTTTGGGGTCGCTCAGCGATCTGGACGGCCTGCTCGTCGTCGACAATCGATCCACCGATGAGACGGCCAGCATTGCCAGAAACTGCGGGGCAAAGGTGGTGCCCAGCGCCCTGACCGACATGGGCTTGCTGCGCGCCTTCGCCCGCGGGCAGGTCGAGGCGTTCGAGGGCAACGCCCCAGCCCATACGCTGTGGATGGTGATGCTCGACGCCGATGAGCGCCTGCCTGCCACCGGGGTTGATGAAATTCGCGCTGCGATCGCCGCCGCCGCTGCCGACGTCGCCGCCTTCGCGGTGCCGATTCAGACCTTCTTGGGTGATCGCTGGCTGCGATGGGGCGGCTACTATCCCGCGGCGCGCGCTCGGATTTTTCGGGTCGATGCGGTGCGCTGGGCGCCGGCGCGGGTGCATGAGCGGCCCAGCTGCGACGGGGTGATCGCGCGCCTGGCGATCGTCGTGCGGCACCACTCCTATCGCGACCTCGCGCATCTGCGCGCCAAGACGCGTCGGTATGCCGCCCTGGCCGCGGCCGATGATGCCCGCCAGGGCCTGCGGCGTGGCCGCGCCGCAGCCGCGTTTCGCACGGGGTGGCGCTTCCTTCGGGTGCTGGTCTTTCGCCAAGGCTGGCGCATGGGTCGGCTGGGCTGGCGGCTGGCATCGGCCCAGGCCCGCGGCGTCTGGTGGCGCTACCGCGGCCCGCCTGCGCAGCCCTGACCGCACGAATCGGCGGTCATCCACGTGGCATCGTTATCAGTGCAATTGCGCATGGTGCCCGTTTGCGCCAGAGGCGCCCAATTTGCGAAAATGCAGTCTGAGGCGCACTGTTGTAGTCAGGAGAGAGTTCGACGCCGACCGCATTGAGTCGGCTTTTCTGGGACACGAGACTGGACATGCGGCCGCGCGTGTCCAGGGTGAGGGCCCTCACGGGACTCACAACATCATGGCTTGAGGAGGTGCGGCATGTTGGACGCGTACATCATCGAGCAGATTCGCCAACGCGAGCAGGAACGCCGTGAGCAGCGTGAGCGCCCGCGCCTGGAGCTGCCGCTCTATCACGATGGGCCGCCCCCCGAAGAGGTGGAGCCCGAGCCCGAGCAGTCTCGGGTGATCATCATCGATATTTGAGCCGAGCGGCGCAGCCCGCGTCAGGCAAGCAAAGAAGGCGACCACACCGGTCGCCTTCTCTATTCGGACCCGGAGCGTGCACTCACGGGTCGATAGGCACGACGCGGCGCTCAGGATCAGCAACGTCGTCGGCCGCCTCACGGCGTGTGCCGATCAATCTCGACGACGCGTCGATCCCCGGGCGTCCAGACGATGTCTGCGACCTCCCAGAGGTGGCTCGTGTCTTCGAGCACGCCGACGAACACCCCGGCCAGCCGTCCTTCGAGGAAGACGCGCACTGTGGCCTCGCTCGGGCCCCAAGTGCCGCCGGTCGCGAAGTTGTCAGCGCGAAAGTACTCGACGCCGACGCGGCAGGGCCGGCCGTCATGGGCGTCGGTGTCTTCGGGCTCTTCGATGGTGATGTTCTCGGGGCCGGCGCCGTTGATGTCGTCGATGTCGAGCGAGGGGTCGGCGACCGGGCCGATGGGGCCCCAGTCGGGGGCGCGGTTGGCGCAGTAGCAGTCGAGGGTCCCTCGCGACCAGGCGTCACCATTCGGGTGCCGCAGGTGCAAGTTGACGTCGGCGCCGTCGTTGTCGGTCTGGTCGAGATCGCCGCGGGCTCTCCAGGTCAGCTCTATATGCAGATCGTTTGCGGGCCGCGCTTGGATGGTGACGGTCGCGGCGGGCTGCGGACAGGCGGTTGCTGGATGACGGTCCAGACGCAGCGCACCGCAATCCCGGCCGGCCCGTCCGCATCGGTGGAGAGGCTCGCATCGAGCTCCACGATATCGAGTGGCAGCACCTCGATCGGGCGGGCGTCGCCGACCACTGCCACCGGGCACTCGTTTTGGGTCCCCCGGCCCGTGATCGGCACCTCGATGCGCGCTCGGGCGGGATGCGTGGTCGCGATGACAAGCGCGCCGGCGTGCTCTTGGTCTTCCTGCGGTGAGAAGCCAACGAGCAGGTCGCGC
>JBNMOZ010000123.1:0-11258 GCA_051276005.1 Bradymonadia bacterium
GCTGAGGCGTTCGACTGACCGCGTCTGGCCCCGGTCGCGTCAACCCCGCGTGAGCCAACAGCCGGCGATCGCGGCCACCCCCGCCGGCACCACATAGAGCTGCGCCAGCAGGCGGGGCGGCGCCGGGCCGTACAGACCCATATCAAACATCGGGGACACCCAGACGCAGAGCGCGCCCACGACGAGGACCGCGCCGGCCATGACGGTGACCATGCGGTGGCGACGCAGCAGCAGGCCGCTCACCAGCCCGATGCACAGCGCGATCATCGCTGCGCCGCCGACGCCCGCCCTCAAATAGCCGGCATGATGGGTCTCGAGGGTGCGCAAATGCGCGGCGGCGGCTTGGGCGGGATACGCCTCGGGTTGCGTCCGCAGTCGGCGCTCAAGCTCGGCATGATCCGCAGCGTCGTCGGTGCTCTGCGCCGCGGCGAGCCCACCGAGGGCGAACACGGCCAGCGTCGCGATCGCGAAGATGATCATCAGAACGACCCGCATCAAGCCCCCGCCGCTCGAATGAGCAGCGCAGCGTTGAGGGCCGCCACGCGCTGGGCGTGCGTGTCGCAGTTGTCGGCCAGCGCCAACATGGCGGCTTGGACGCGGGGATCGGCGATGAGGCCGGCGCCGAACTCGGCGGTCGGTGCTGCGGCGTTCCATCCGCGACCGCCCGCCGTCGCGACGATAGCGCGGCGAATCGCCTCGGTCGCGTCGGGCAACTCCGCGAGCACCCGATCGATGGCCTTGGTGTCGCCGCGCTGGGCCAGCGCCAACAGCGCGTAGGTGTGTGCCTTCCAGCGGTACGTAAACTCAGACCGCGCGGCGCTCCACAGCGCGCGATCAAGGCGCGCTCTGATGTCGTCGCGATCGACCCGCGTGATCTCCATCGCGATGTGATGCGCCAACTCTAGGCTGTTGAGCATCTTCATCAGCTGCTTGCGGGCCCGTCGGCTGGGCGCCCGCCGGGTCTTCTTTCGACTGCGCCGCCGCCGGCGCGACCGGCGGCGCTTCTTGCGTTTCGCCCGCTTGCGGCTCTTCTCCAGCCGCTGCTTGCGCAGCTTTGATGGGGCGCGCAGGGCTTTGGTGATGCGGTTGAGGTACTTGTCGTCGCCCAACTGCACCAGCGTGACCCAGGCGGCCACCCGGGTGCTCGTGCGCTGAGCTTTTGCGGCAAAACGACGCACCGCAGGCCCGGCCGCCTTGTCGCCCAGCGTGCCCAACGCTCGAAGCGCGGGCTCGGGATGATGTGCGAGCGCGCGGCTGAGCAGCTTGACGGCATCGGGGGCTTGAACGCGGGCCAGATAGTCGGCGCAGTTGGCCGCGAGATCCGATCGGGCCGATGCGCCCAGATTCTGACTGCACCACGCGATGCCGCTGGCGTCGACCCAGCGCGCTAGACCCGCGACCGCGATGGCCTTGAAGTCGGGCCAGGCGGCGTCGAGCTCGAGCATCTGTGCCATCGCGGGCGCAGCGCGCGGGTCGCCGATGCGATAGAGCGCCGCCGCGAGCAACCGCCGCGAGTTCTCGCCGAGCTGCGCGAGGTCAGGCAGCAGGGCGAGCAGCGCGTCCAGGTGGTCGGCTTTGCCGCGGTAGCCCAGCGCCTCAATGCCCATCTGATGTAGGTACTTGGGGCCGTCGCCGGGGCACGCGGCCTGCCACCGCCCCGAGTCCCGTGCGATCAAGCTCAGGTAGAGCGCGGCGTCGTCGCGATCGCCGCGCACCGTCGCTGGCGCGGTGGAGCAGGCGTTGAAGTCGAGGGCGCAGGCGCGCACCTCAAGCATCTTCGCGAGCACACCGACCGGCTCGCAGCGGGTCGAATCAATGGCGTCGATGATGCGCAGCGGGCCGGTCGCGTGCGCGGGCAGCGCGAGCAGGAGCGACGACAGCGCCAGCAGTGGCGAACGTGCCCACCAGGCTGACAGCGCCAAGAATGGCGACACGAATCGAATGGGGTCTCTCACTGGTCAGGCATTCAAGAGGCCGACGATCCAGACGCCGAAGCACAGCACCGTGACCGCCAATCCGCGCAAAAACGAAGCGCGGCGCAGCGTGCCCTCGGCGGTGAGCCCGCGGCGAATGGTCCACGCGGCGCCGCCCACCCAGCCCAGAAAGCCCAGGAACACCGCCACCGACCATCCGGCCTTCGGCGTCGCGTCGAGCTGCAGCAACGCGAGATGATCGGCGACGAGCGTCGCGCGATCGCGGCCGCGGATGCTGGCGGCGCCCGATCGCGACTGCAGGCTGGCCGTTAAGTCGGCGATGCGGGTGTTGACGTGTGACAGACGATCGCCAAAGGGGCTCCACAGATGGCGGGTGGCCAAGATGCCGCCCCGCAGTCGTCGCCATGCGCCCAGCGCGTCCTCGATCTTGCCGGCCGCCTCGGCCGTCTCAGCGAAGGCCTGAATCGCGTCAGCGGCCTCGCGTGGCGCCGACGTGCCGGGCAGGTATGCTCGCATCGCCCATTGCAGGCGGTCGAGTCGCTCAGCGCCCTTGCGCTGCTGCGCTGTCTCAAGCTGGGTCCGCGCGTCAAACCAGACGCGCCCGACGACCACCGAGAGCACCAGCGCCAGGGCCAAGCCGTACCACCTCATAGATGCCGGCTCATACGAAGTCGCGGCGCGAGAACATGATCGCGGCCAACGCCAGGATCACGGCGATGTAGCTGAGGCCGTAGACCGTGCTCTGGCCCATGTAGGCCCAGGGGATCGACTGCTCGTACACGACATAGGGCGTGGTGTTGTAGATCGTCAGGTCGGGGCAGATGTTGGCGACGAAGTGCACAACAGATTCGAGCCCTTGCAGCGAGTTGTCAGCGGCAGCAGCGGCGGCAGCGTCGGGGCTGGCGACCTTGGGGCCTTCGAGCTGAAAGCTGCTCAGGCGGTCCGAGAAGCGCCCGATGACGAAGACGCCGAAGGTCAGCATGCCCGAGAGCATCGGCGACGAGAAGCTCGAGAACAGCAGCGCGACGGCCGTCACGATCTGGGTCTCGACATAGATGAGCAGCAGCGCCTGCAGCATGGACGACGGCAGCAGCAACACGGTGTAGGTGACCAGCAACGCGCCGAAGAGGAGCGCGAGCGCGCGCCGCATGGTGTCGAACGCGATCGGCAACTCGCCGCGGCTGCCCGGCTTGAGCCGGCGCGAGCCCATGATCACGACCCCGAAGTCGAGCACCAGCCAGGCGATCCACAACGCGACGAGCCAGCCCAGCAGCGCGCCAGAGTCGGTCACGATCGCATACAAGCCCGCCAGCGCCGAGCCCAGGATCACGAGCAGCACGGCGAGCGTCATCGACAGGCCCAGGTACTTCCCGAACAGAAACTGCGCCCGAAAGATCGGCTTGGGCGCGACGGTGTAGATGGTCTTGCGCTCGATCTCTTTGTAGACGAGGTTGACGCCCACGAAGATCGAGATGAGCACCGAGAACGTGCTCGTCAGAAACAGCCCCATGTCTTTCATGAGGCGGACTTCTTCGTTCAGCGACGCCGAGCTGAAGGCGGCGACCACCACCAGCATGCCGATGGCGAAGAGCGCCATGGCGGCGAACAGGCGGTTGCGGATGGCTTCGCGGAACGTGTTGAGCGCGATGGCGAGCAGTTGGCTCATGCGGACGCCTCGGCGGTCTCGGCCGTGTACGCGCTCTCGACCTCGCGCGCCGTGTCGACGAAGAGCGTCTCTAACGAGCGGCGCACGCGGACCACGCTGACCAGGTGGGCGCCCGCATCGAGCAGGGCGCGCGTCGCGCCGTCGACGGCCTCGGGCGGCACATCGAAGGTTGTGCGGTCAGTCGACACGCGCTTCGGTGCGCGGCCGATGCTCTGCACCGCGTCATCAGGCAGGTCGGTCACTGTGATCTCCACGTGCTCGACGCTGTCGTTGAGGAGCGTATCCAGGGTGCCCACGGCGCGGACCTTGCCGCTGACCATGATCGAGATCCGATCGCAGATGGCCTCGACGTCTTGCAGGATGTGGCTTGAGAAGAACACTGTCTTTCCGCGGGCTTTGAGCTCGAAGATGATGTCGCGCACGTCTTTGCGACCCATGGGGTCGAGCCCGCTCATGGGCTCGTCGAGCACCACCAGGTCGGGGTCGTTGATCAAGGCCTGGGCGATGCCCATGCGCTGAACCATGCCCTTAGAGAACTTGCGCAGCGGCCGGTTGATGGCGTGGCTCAGACCGACCCGGTCGACCAACTCTTCGGCGCGGGTGCGACGCTCCTGCGCCGAGAGGCTGAAGAGTCGGCCGTAGAAGTCGAGGAATTCCAGCGGCTTGAGGTAGTCGTAGAAGTAGGGGTGCTCCGGCAAGAAGCCCAGCCGCGCGCGGGCCTGGCGATCGCCCAGCGGCCGCCCCAGCACCGTAGCGCTGCCGCTGGTCGGCCGAACCAGCCCCATCAGCATCTTGATCGTGGTGGTCTTGCCGGCGCCGTTGGGGCCCAGGAAGCCGAAGATCTCACCGGGCTCAACGGTCAGGCTGACGCCGCGGACGGCCTCGACGCGCTGGCCGATGCCTTTGATCTGCATGCGACTGAACCAGGGGCCGACACCGGGCAAGCCGCCCAGAAAGCCCAGGTCGAAGGTCTTGACCAAGTTGGATACGTCGAGGACGGGGGCGCTCATGGGTGAGTATATACCGCCTGCAAATAAGCCGATAAGACGGGTGGAGTGTGTCAAACCCCCCGCACAGGCGCAACGCAGGCTTGCGCATCGCGGAGAGTCCGATGAGGATTGCGCCGTTCTCACCCATCCCAGAGCGATCCGAGGAGATGATGGCGAATCCATCGCAAAGGAGGCCTTGGCTCGATCTCGATGATCTGGGCGTGCTCGGCGCGTTGCTCTTCGGCTTCGCGATGCTCATCTGGCTGCCGTCGCTGGCCAATGGCTTCGTCTGGGACGACGTCAACAACCTGGTATCGAGCGACCGGCTGACGAAGCTGTCGTCGTTCTTCGAGGTGTTCCTGCACGACGCGATGTGGTCGGCGGAGCGCGATCAGGCTGCGGTGGGGACCTATCGACCCATCGCCCTGGCATCGTTCGTCCTCGACTTTCAGCTGTGGGGTCGCCGGGCGGCCGGCTTTCACTTCACCAGCGTGCTTTGGCACGCCCTCGCGACCTTCGCCGTCTTCCGCGCGATGCTGCGCTGGGCCTCGCCCCGCGCCGCGTGGGTGATCGCCGCGATCTGGTGCGCCCACCCGGTCTGCGCCGAGGCTGTCGCCTGGGTCAACGGCCGGTCCGAGACCTTCTGCGTGCTGTTCGGCTGCGCCGCCATGGCGCTCCTGACCAACCGGGCGAAGGGCGGGGCGGCCCTTACGCCGCTGCGGTGGCTGGGCGCCATCCTTTGCATGGCGTTGTCGTTGTTCTCCAAAGAGACCGGGCTCGTCTTCCTGCCGGTCGTGACGCTCTTGGCCGCTGAAGCGAGCGGCATCGACGGCAAGGGCTGGTGGCGCGGCTTCGGCATCGCGCTGAGCGCCATGGTGCTCGGCGTCCTGGGCTACCTGTGGTTGCGCCATCAGGCGTTGACCGGCGGCGTCGTCGCGGGGGTCGAGATCGGCACCAAGAACCTCGACGCGCTGCCCTCGATTTGGATGCGCTCGATGCGCACGGCGGTCGTGCCCTATGAGCGTTCACTTCAGCACCTGAGCCTGTGGCTGCAAGACCTCGACGCCGACATCAAATGGATCTACCGCATCGGTTCGGGGCTCCTCCTCATGATCGGTTTGGTGCTGTTCTTCACCGGGCGTCGCGTCGCCTCAATCGGCCTGGCCTGGTGGCTGGGCGCCCTGGTGCCCATCTGCCTCATCGCAGTGCGCGCGTGGCCTGGCTACTATCGCTGGCTGGTCATCGGCCTGCCTGGGCTGCTGCTCTTCGCCTACCGATTTGGGCGGCATCTACTGCCCGCCCGCGCGGGATGGGGCGTGAGCATCTTCGCGCTGCTGGCCGCGATCGTCGGCACCCAGTTCTCGATCCCGGTCTGGCGCACCGGCGGGTCACTCTTTGGCCAGATGGTGAAGGAGAACCCTGAGATTTCATACGGATACATCGGTCTCGGCGCGTACATGCTCGAGGTCGGCGACAACGACAAGGCCGAGATGGTGCTGCGCATGGCGACCGATCTGCGCAACCCGCGGCCCGACGCGTTCATGTTCCTCGCGCGGGCGATCTCGGCGTTGAATCGGTGTGACGAGGCCGTCGAAATGTCAGAGGGCCGCATCGCCGGCAACATCCCCGGCCACGTCGCCTATAGCCTGGGGCGCTGCTATCACATGGACGCGCAATGGGAAAAAGCGGTCGTCGCCTATGGGAAGTGCGCCCATTACGTGTCGACCTGCGCGAGCCAACTCAAGGTCGCGCAGGATCAGGTCGCCCAGAAGCAGTCGACGGCGAGTGGGGTGCCCGCGAGCCTGGTCAGCGCGGCGAGTGAAGCCCCGGCAACCGAGGGGGCCGACATGGTGGTGACCGCGCCCGCGAGCATGGCCCCGGCGAGCATGGCCCCGGCGAGCATGGCCCCGGCGAGCATCGCGCCCATCATCGACGACGCGCCCGCGTCCAAGGCCCCGCAATGATCTTCCCCAGCCTGACTATCGTCATGGCCGCCTACAATGAAGACGAGGCCCTGCCGCCCTGTGTCGAGCGGACGCTGGAGTTTCTGCGCGCCCACGTCGCGGATGCCGAACTGATCATCGTCGACGATGGCTCCAGCGACGGTACGCCCGCGCTCATCGATGCGTTGGCGGCGGAGCACCCCGAGGTCGAGGCGGTACACCTGGCGCAGAACAGCGGCATGGGCGCCGCGCTGCTGGCCGGCTTCGCGCAGGCGAAGAAGGACTGGGTCACGATCATGCCGGCCGACGGCCAGATCGACGCCTACGACCTGCTCATCTTCTTCGAGGTGACCGACGACGCCGACCTGATCACGTCGCTGTACAAGAACCGTGAGTACACCCTGAGCCGCAAGGTGCTCAGCTACGGCTTGCGGGTGCTGACGGCGACCGTGGTCGGGACGCGCGCGCGCACCGAGGGCATCTACCTGGTGCGCCGCGCGGTGCTCGAACAGCTTGGGGCGCGTTCAGAGAGCTTCCTGCTCAACCTTGAGATCCCAATTCGGGCCAAGCGCGGCGGCTTTCGGGTCAAGACGGTCTACATGAACGTGCACGATCGGCTCGCCGGCCACTCCAAGGCCACCTCGGCCCGGCGCGTAATCCAGACCTTCAAAGAGCTGTTTCGTCTGCGTCTGCAGATGGAGCGTGAACGGCGCGGCGGGTGATCGAGCCCGCGGCTTCTGCAGGGCAACCGGCGTGGCGGCGGTGGCTGCCTTGGCTGCTCAAAGGCGCGGTCGTCGCCGCCTTGGCTGTCTGGCTGCTGCGCGGCGATGACGCGGCCACGCTCTGGGACGCAGCCCGCCGACTCCCGCTCACCGCCATGGGTGGCTCGCTCGTGCTGGCTCTGGGGCTGATGTGGGTCGGCGCCGTGCGCTGGGGCATGCTCATGCGGGCGTTTGGCGCGACGGGCGTTCCCGGCAACCTGACGCTGCTGCGCCTGATCCTCGTTGGCCTCTTCTACAACACCTTCGTGCCCGGCGCGATCGGCGGCGACATCGTGCGGGGCGCGTTGTCGCGACGGCTGTTCGACAACAAGGCGACGCCCTATGTGGTCGTGCTGCTCGAGCGGTTGATTGGGCTCTCGGCGTTGGGGATGGTGTTCGTATTCGGCGTCTTGGTCGGGCCTGATCTGTTCGATCTGTCCAACATCTGGCCCTGGATCGCGGCGCTCGTCGCGGGCGGCGCCCTGCTGTTCGCGATCGCGTGGAACACCGACCGCTTCGGCTCTCTCTTCAAGAAGATACCCGCCGTCCATCACCCGAAGTCGTTGCAGGGCGCGGCCGCCATCAGCTTTGTGGGGCATGCGTTCAGCGTCGCGATCTTCTGGGTGCTCGTGTGGGGTCTGGGGCTGCCCGTCGATGTGACGGTGCTGCTGCAAGTCGTGCCGCTCGGGCTGCTCGCAGCGGTGATCCCGCTGGCTATCGTGGGCATCGGCCCCCGCGAGCTCGCGTTGGTGGGATTGCTGGGCCTGCACGGCATCGCGAAGGGCGACGCGCTGGCGTTGTCGCTGGGCTATGCCGCGACGATCATCGTGCTCGCGGGGGTGGGGGGGCTGCTGCAGCTCTTCGGCCCGCAGCAGCTGCACGCTGACGCTACATCTGCGAGCGATACCACTCGATCGTCCGCAGAAGTCCCTCGTCCAGGTTGACCTTGGGCGAGAAGCCGAGCAACTCCTTCGCCTTGTCGATGTTGGGGATGCGCAGCTCTACGTCGGTGCGGTCGATGGGCTGAAAGACCAGCTCGCTGTTCGACTTCGCCAAGCGAATGATCTGCGCCGCCAGGTGGTAGATCGTCAGCGTGCTGCGCGGGTTGCCGATGTTGAAGGCATGACCGACGGCCGATCCGCGCTCCAACGTGGCCATCACACCGTCAACGATGTCGTCGATGTAGCACCATGAGCGAATCTGTGAGCCGTCGCCGTGCACGACCAGCTGCTCGTCGCGGATCGCGCGCATGATGAAGTGATGCACCGCGCCTTCGCCGACCTGGCGGGGCCCGTAGATGTTGAACGGGCGGATGCTCACCGTCGGCAGGCCAAACTGCTTGTGGTAGCTCAGCGCGAGGTGCTCGGTGGCCAGCTTGGAGACGGCGTACGTCCAGCGCGCTTCGCCCACGGCGCCCAGTGACGTGACGTCACCTTCGCTCACTTTGTAGGCGTACTGGCCGAAGACCTCGCTGGTCGAGAAGTCGACGAGGCGCTTGCAGCGCCCGCCCTCCTGGGCCACCTCAAGCACGTTGATCGTGCCCTTGAGCGAGACCTGCATGGTGAGCACGGGCTGCTTCATCACCGAGTCGACGCCCGCGATGGACGCCATGTGCACGATGATGTCGGCGTCGGCGCAGACCTTGGCGAGGGCGCTCTTGTCGAGCACATCACCGCGGACCAACTCGACGTTGTCATTCTCGAGCAGAGGCGTCGCTTTGAGCGCGTTGCGGGTCATGTTGTCGAAGAGGACCACGCTGTTATGGGCGCAGAGGCGACTGGCGAGCGAGGTGCCGATAAAGCCGGCGCCGCCAGTGATGACGATACGTGCGTCGCGAACCAAGTTAAGTCTCCAGAAGTGTGTGTCGCCGATTGGCGGGCTACTCGACGTCGCTCAGGTCGACGTCGGGCAGCAGATCGCGCCAGGGGCGGTCGGGCAAATTGCGGGTCGTCGGCTCGCCAAGCAAGCCATAAAGAGGCGGAGGAATATAGGGAAAGGTCGCTTGCCAGGCATCTCGGAAGCGCACCGCGGCGACCGCAGCCCCATCGGCTGCCTCGGTCTTCAAGGCATCGATTCGAGCCTTGAGCCCGGCGCGCTGAATCGGATCCTGCGTGCCGATGTACAGGTCGACGAGGTACTGCCGCGCGAGCTGGGACTTGCCCAGACGCTTAGAGACCGACGCCGTCAGGTTGATCACATCGGGGGGCACATTGGGCGCGTTGGCGGCGCGCTCCAAATACGAGAGGCCCTTCTCGCGGAAGCGCTGCTTCTCGTCAGGATCGTCGCTCTTGAGCTCGACGTAATAGTTGAGGCCCAGGCGGTACGCGGCTTCGTAGTCGTCGGGAAAACGCGCCATGGCCTTCTCGTAGAAGATATTGGACAACATTACGTTTTCATTCGTGAATCGCCGGCCATAGAGCACGCTCGCGCCGGCCCAGTAGTAGACCTTGCGAAAGTTGGGATCCAGCTCGATGATCTGCTTGATGAAGTGCTCCAGCCAAGCGTACTGCCGAGACGCGCTGAAGTGCCGCGCGAAGTAGCCCAAGGTGCGCAGCCACAACAGATCGGCCGCGGCCTGATCGTAGCCCAACGTGATCATGCGCGAGAGGCGCGTGTCGGGCACGAAGAGCACCTCGGCGTCCTGCACGATGGTGCTGTTGGCCCGCAGATCCTGGGTGCTCACCAGGGCCATGCGGTTGATACCGACGAGGGTCACCAGACCCGCCAATAGGATCAGCGACCACGCGGCGCGCGGCAGTCCCAAGAGGCGGTCAACAAGCGTGAGTCGTGGGGCAGTCACAGCGCCGCAGTGTGTTGGGTGTGCAGCGGGATCTCCAGCGGAATCAGTAGTTCTCGTCGCGGGCGTAGATGGCCTCGCTCTCCGACGTGACCTCGAAGAACGACTGTCGGTTCTCGCTGTCACGCAGGAAGTCGCCGTGCGCGCGCGCGATGAACCATGGGCGTTCGGGCTGCTCGATGAACGCATCGCCGCCGCCTTCGTTGGCCAACCCGGCCCGCAGCTCATATTGGAACTGCACGAAGCCCGGCGACTTGATGCCCAGGTGCTGCCATGGGATCGGCCTCGGATCGCCCCAGGCGATCTTGTCGTCCCGTGGGATCACAGCCGGCCACAACGAAGGCGCAGCGGAACCACAGTACTGCCCGAACGACTGGTAGTAGGCCTCTTGCGCGACCCGAATGGCGCCCAGGAAGGTCTTCGCTTCGGACGTGCGGGCCTTGAAGGTGTACTTGCGATAGCCCGTGACCGCCAAAAGCGAGAGCACTGCGACGATGACGATAACGATCATCAATTCGACGAGGGTCATGCCTTTTGTGAACTTCGGGATGCGCATTCGAACTCCAGTCGCTGAACACGGGGAACATACCGCGGACGCGGCGCCAACGGCAGAGGGAATCGCAGCGATCTCCGCGTGGCAGAAGAGAAACACATCCTAGACTCGCGAGGTCCGAAAACAAAAAGCCCGCGGTGAGGCGGGCTTTTCGATTGCCGTCCGGAGCGGACGGCACCAACCGACTACTCGAGGGGCTGGTTCTTGAAGATGCCGGCGCCGCCGTTGACGTTGAGCTCGGCGTCGACGTCGCCGAAGCGCTCGAAGGTCGACAGTGTGCCGTCGCAGTTGAGGTCACCCAGCGAGCGAGCGGTGAAGGCCGAGTCGATGCCCGTCGCGCCAATGCCAGTCGAATCGTACTGGTACTGGTAGTAGAAGGGGTCGTCCACGGAGAAGTTCAGCGCCTGCCAAGTGACATCAGCGAAGGTGTCAGGCTGCGGGGCGTGCTTGTCCGGGCAGGCGGTCGCGGCCGGGGTGCTGGCGATGGCGACAGGGAACTGCTTGGCCAGGATGCCACCGACGCGGCTGGCGTGCTCCGATGCGAAGTACGACACCGAGCTGTCGAAGATCTTGCGGAGGTTCATCGTGGCTTCAGTGGTCTTGGAGCGACGGATG
>JBNMOZ010000124.1:0-11229 GCA_051276005.1 Bradymonadia bacterium
TTCGGCACGACCTTGCCCTTCGCGATGGGGCCGCCGTCGACGATGATGTGGTGGTGCCCCTTGGCCTTGTTCATGGCGTCTGTGCCCGCCGCCACGACCTCCATCTTGTCGACGTTGAAGACGACCATGAACTCGGGGAAGACCTTGGAGTTGTTCTGGGGGAAGGTGAAGTCGACCTTGGCCCCAGCCGGCGGCCCGGCCTCAGATGGCGGCGCCTTGTCGGCGGCGCTGACGGGCGCGGCGGCCTTTTTGCCAGTGCTGGCGGGGGCGGTGTCGCCGTCCTTGGCCGATTGGCCGCAGGCGGTGAGTGCGAAGGCGAGAAGAATCAGGCAAAAGGGGCGCATGGCAGCTCCGAAGTCGGCTTGCAAGTGGCGCAGTCTCGCTCAGCACACCACAAGCCGCAAGCTCAGCGCATGTCGATGACGGTGGGCTTGACGACGGCCTTCTTTTCGCCGCGCGGCGGCAGCAACCCGAAGTCGGCCTCGGCGAGGATGTAGCCCCGAAAGCCTTTGGTGATCACGATCTTGTAGTTGCGCTGTGCTTCATACGTGTCGCGGCTGAGCCGCAAGAAGCTGTTGAGCACGCTCGTCGAGCGCTGCGTCGGATAGATCGACTGGCTCTCGATCAGCTTTCGCCCGTGGCTGATGTCGTAGATATGCGCGGTGAACTCGGTGGTCGTATGCGGCTTGGCGAAGAACGCCATCAGCTCGATGTTGAGCTTGCCCTCGGCGTTGTAGCGAAACACTTCGGTGTGGGCCTTCTTCATATGCCGCACCATCGACGCGTCGCTCTTGAACGAGGCTGGGAATGGCGTCGTGGCCAAGATGACCCGCCCCTTCAGGCGCGACTCGGCGCTGCGACCGCGCTTTTTGGCGAACGCCGTGCCGAACGCCAGGGTCATCACGACGGCGGCAAGCCAGCCTCTACGATTGATCATCCAAGCTCTCCCACGATGTCTTTGCGATGCAGCGTCTTTGCGCCGCGGTGTGACAATATCATGGCACACCCGGCTCACGTCAGGCCCGGACTAGATGAGGCCCAGCTCACGTCAGGCCTGGACTATGCGAGGCCTAAGAGCTGCGCACCCAGCCGTGCCAACGGGCCCGCGTCGGCCAACCGCGCACCGCCCGCGAGGCAGGCGCCCAGCGCGATGACGCCCAAAACGATCGCAGCGACGGGGCCGGCCGCCCGAACCCAGCGCGCGCCAGCGACGGCCGCTCCGCCCGCGAGGAAGACCGGAATGACCATGGCCAAGCCCCCAGCGGCCAGCGCCGTGAACAGCACCGCGCCCGCCAGGATCGTGTGCGTGCGCACGTCGAGCCACCGCGTCAGCGCGGGTCGGCGCCGGATGAGCTGCTCGGCCCCACGCGCCGTGGCCGCACCCACCGCGATCGCGATCGCGAGCACGACCCCAGTGCTGATGAGCGCCAATGCCGCGGTCGCGGCCGCGCTGAACAGGGGCGACTGGATGCGCGCCAGCAAAATCGGGAAGCCGGCTCGCAATGCGATCAACAACGCCGGGGCGCCCAGGGCGAGCAACCAGATCCGCGCGAACTGAACGCAGCGCGCGTGCAGCTCGATCGCCTCGTCACTCGCCGCTTCACCGGCCGCCACCACGCGGTGTGGCAGGCAGAGGGTGGCCAGCATGGTGAAGAGCGCGCCAAGCAGACCCAACAGGCCTGCGCCGCCCAACGCCGCGGTGGCCGGGCGCCCGATGCCATCGAGCGCGCCCGCCAACAGCCCAGCGAGGAGGCCGGAGAATCCGGCGATGATAAGGCGGCGTGACATCGCCTTGGATGCTCGGTGGTGTGGGGTCTAACGTCAAGCGGGTGACGACGCGCGACGACGTTCGCTACGATGCGGCATGCGCCGACCCCCTCTGTACGCCTTTTGTGTCGCCTCGCTCTTCGCTGCACCGCTCGTGTGGCCCGGCGTCGGATGGGCTCAGCCAACCGCGGGCAGCGACATCCCCGTCGAAGGCTCGATCCGCGGGGGCAAGACGGTGCCCGCCAAAGTGACGGCCGAAAAGGTCGACCTGCGCGCGGGGCCAGGCGCGGCCTATATCAGCCGCGGGCGGGCCTATCGCGACGACCTGGTCAAGATCAGGCGGCGCAACGAGGGCGGCGATTGGGTCGAAGTGAGCGCGGGCGAGGTGCGCGGCTGGATGCGTTTCGCCGACCTCAAGCGGGTGCGCGGTGATGCAGCCCGCACGGCCGACGGTGCGGTCGATGCCGGTCGCGATCGCCGCCAACGCAACTACCGCTACGACGAGGACGGCAAACGCATCACCGCCGGTGGGGCGCCCGCTGCTGGGCCTGATCCCGAGGATGCGCCCGACGCGCCCACGCAGCCCGCATCTGCGGCCCCTGTCATACACCTCGACGTGGTGATCGGCGCGTCCCGCATGGATCGCCGCTTTCGCTCGAACATTGAGCCGAAGTCTGCGCTCGACGTGCTCGAAGGCGGCGCGACGGGGCTGAGCGTGGCGCTCCTGGCCGAGTGGCTGCCGACGCCCAACCTCAAACTACGCGGTGCCTTTCGCGACAGCCGGCTGGGATCGGTGACGCTGCCCGCGCTGCCCGCAGCCGGCTTCGAGCGCGGCTTCTCTTTGAGCCTGGACGCCCAGCAAGTCGAGCTCGACGTCGCGGGTGGATTCAGCGCGGGGCCCCTGTGGCTGGGCGCCTACGTGGGCGGGCGCCTTCTGCGACACGCGTTCCAGCAGACTGCCCCGTTCCCGGTGTTCCTGACGACGACCTACGGCGGCGTCGCAGCCGGCGGCGTCGCCCGGGCCGCTTTTGGTTCGCTGAGCGTCGACATCGAAGGCGGGGTCTTTCTGCCGATCACGATCGACCAAGCGCCCGCGACAAGCGGCGAAGGCGACGCGATCGGCGTCGAGGTCCGCGGCAGCGTGGTGTATGCGCTGAGCCCGCACTGGGCGCTCATGGTGCACGGCAACTACACGGCCATCACGGCTGACTTCGAGGGGGTGGGCAGCCACCGCGATGTCACAAACGACCTGGGATATGACTTTGCGCGTCAGGAGGATGCGGTCATCGGCGGCGGACTCGGCATGCGCTGGTCGCCGTGAGTCAGGCCTGCGGGCGGGCTGAAGGCGGGCTGCTGAAGGCGGGCTGCTGAAGGCGGGCTACTGGCAGGTGCCGTTGAGCGACCAGTCGAAGGGCATGTACTCGACGATCGTGGCCTCGCCCACCACATCGGGCGCGATCTTCTTGACCCACCCGAGGGGGTCGAGGCCGAAGTCGACGGTGTACCACTCAAACATCTGACTCAGCTGCAGCGTCGCGCCGGCAGACTGGACCAGGGTCGGGTTGCGCACGACGCGCTTCGCCAACGCGTCGAGTTGAGCGCGCAGCGTGCCGCCTTCAAAGGCTTTCGAGCCCAAATGCGCCGAGCCTTTGGCGCCCTTGACCACCGCGAAGCGCACCGTGGCGTCGTCACCCTTCACCGCCGAGATCAGCTCAGATTCAAGCTGCGACAGGCTGACCACCTCGTCACCCAGCGCGAAGCCGACCCGCCAGAACATGCCGCCGAACTTGTATGCGGCGTTGACGTCGGTGATCGGGCAGTGATCGCGCACGACGGCGAGCATGAACGCGTTGTAGGCGTTGAGGTAGTAGGCGAGCCGGTCTTCGCGGCTCTTGAAGCGGTGGGGGGCGTTCTTGGGGCTGGTCGCGCGCAGCCGGCCCAGGTAGCGGTCGAGCGGTACCCTGTCACGCTGCAGGGCCGCATAGTCGACGGCGCCATCCGGGCGGACGACGGCGCCGAGGACGGCGTCAAATGCGCTGTGTTCGAAGCCCTTCCCGGTCGCGGCGACCGGCTCAGGGCGCGGGCCGTCTATGCCCTTGGGGCGAAACCAGAAGGTGACGGCGAGCACGATTGCCGCCAGAAGAATGAGCCACTTCGTCCACATCGAGATGTCCCCGGCCGACAGGGGACCTGTCAGGCTGCGAGGATCGCGCCCACGCCGTGCTTGGACTCGATGGCGTCGCGCACCTTGCGGCGAGCGCGATGCAGTCGCGACTTGATGGCCGCGATGGACAGCCCGGAGCGATCCTGGATTTGCTTGAGGTCGAGACCTTCGTCGACCCACAAGCGCAGGATGCTGCCATATTGCGGCGGCAGTTGCGACATCGCGTCGGCGATGGCGGCCTTGAGCTCACGGTTGATCGCGATGTCGTCGGGGCCCTGCGGCGCCGGGCTCAAGTGGCTGTTCTCCATGGCGCGCTCAGCCTCGCGCTGATGGTCCTCCATCGGATAGCTGCGACGGCGGCGCTTGCTGCGCAGGTGCATGCGAATGCAGTTGGTGCCGACTTGGTACAGCCAAGAGCTGAAGCGCGCATCCCCGCGAAAGGTGTCGAGGCGCGTAAAGGCACGCAGGATCGTCTCCTGGGTGACGTCCTCGGCTTCGTCGAGGTCACTGACGGCCTTGGCGGCGCGCCAGTAAATCTTCTCGCGCAGCGGGGCGACGAGCTCGTTGAAGGCGGCTTGATCACCGGCACGGGCCAGGTCGAGTAGGCGGGCTTCCTGGGGGCGGCTGTCTCGCATGATGAACTCCTGTGAGCGGCATGAACCACAGTGAGGCGGGTTCGATTCCAAGGCTGTCTCGCCGGGTCGCTCCTCACATATGGCTGTACGGGACGCCTTTCTATTTGTTACCACGACGCCTACATTTTATTTGGAGGGTTCAAAACAGGCGCAAATTGTAGGATCAGAGGCACTCTCATGAAGAATACCCGTGAGATATTCTATCAGCGCTGTATACTTACACATCCACAATGACCCGTAGGGGGCATGATCGTGTCGGATCAAACGCATGTCCTGATAGTCGAGGACCACGTCGACGACATCATCATCCTGCGCCGGCACTTCGATCAGCTCGACGGCAACTACCGAATCGACATCGCCTACACCGGCACTGAGGCCATCGAGCGTGCGCAGTCGCGACACTACGACATCGCCTTCATCGACCATCATCTGCCCGACGCCCGCGGCGAGACCCTGATCGGGCAGATCCACGCCGCAGCGCCCGATCTGCCGATCGTGATGTTGACGGGCCACGGCGACGAGCGCCTCGCCGTCAACGTGATGAAGGCCGGCGCCTATGACTACGTGCGCAAGGGCGACCTCTCGCGCGCTATGCTTCAGCGGACGTTGCGCAATACGCTCAAGCGCGCCGGCCTCACGAGAGAGATTCGCGCCGCGCGGTTGCGGGTCGAGGACCTCGCGATCCGCGATGCCCTGACCGGCCTCTTCAACCGTCGGCAACTCAACAACCTGCTCACCACAGAGTTTGCGCGGGCCCAGCGCTGCGACCAGCCGCTGGCCTGCCTGATGCTCGACATCGACCACTTCAAGCAGTTCAACGACACCCGCGGCCATGCATGCGGCGACGCGGTGCTCGAACATCTGGCCCAAGTGCTCGTGGGCGCGGCGCGCGAGGTCGACGCCGTCGCGCGATATGGCGGCGAAGAGTTCGTGCTGCTGCTGCCCAACACAAATATGGACGGTGCCCAGCGTGTCGCAGAGCGCATTCGCGAAGCGATGGCCAACGGCCCGATCGCCTATCAGGGCGCCCAGCTCTACGTCACCGTGTCCGTGGGCGTGGCGACGTCGAGGCTGCCCGGAGTCACGTCGACGGAGGCGTTGATCAAGCGCGCCGACGACGCGTTGTTCAGGGCGAAGCGCGGTGGACGCAACCGCGTGAGCGTGGCCCCCACCCAGCCCGAGCCTCTCGAGCCTGATGCACATGACCTCTTTCTGCAGGGCGCAACGGCCGCCTTTGCGCGGCTCATCGAGCTGTACGAGACGCGCGTGGATGGGCGCACCCATCACAGCGCGCGGGTGGCGAGCGAGGTTGAGCGTTTCGCGCGCACCTTGGGCTTTGACGGCCAACTCATCGGCGGGCTCATGCTGGCCGCCCGGCTCGCCGGTCTGGGCCGGCTGCTCGTCGCCGATCACGTCTGGAACGCCGAGCGGCCTCTGACCGCCGCCGACGCGACCCAAATTCGAGGCGCACCTGAGCTCGCCGTCGACGTGCTCAACCACATGAGCCTGCTGCCGTCTGTGACCGTGACGATTCGCCATCAGAATGAACATTGGGATGGCACCGGCAGCCCCGATGGCCTCAAGGCCGAAGACATCCCTGAGGGCGCGCGCATCCTCAAGTTGGTCGACGCCTGGTGCGCGCTGACGCGTCCGCGGCCCTGGCGCCCGGCCTTCGCTGAGAAGGCTGCAATGACCTTGATTCAGGCCCAAGCCGGTGCCGTCTTTGATCCTGCGCTCGTCGAGGTGTTCTCAGGGCTGCGAATCGCGCACACTACGACGGTATGAAGCGCGACCTGCACATTCTGCTCGCCGAGGACGAAGAGAGCGACGTGCTGATCACACGCCGCGCGCTCGGACGCTGCGGCGCTGACCTCGTCACGCTCGAGGTCGTGCGGGACGGTCAGGCGCTGCTCGACCGGCTGGCCGTCGACTTCAACTCTGCGAACCCGCGGCCCGATCTCATCCTGCTCGACTTCAACCTGCCGCGCATCAACGGGCTTGAGGCCCTGCGGGCGATCAAGGCCGATCCGCGACTGCGCTCGCTGCCGGTGCTGATCCTGACCACGTCCGAGCGCCCCGAAGAGATCGACGCGTCCTACGCCAGCGGCGCCAACGCATTCGTCGTCAAGCCGATCCGCTTCGAGCGATTCGTTGAAGTGATGCGGGTATTGTTGGGCTTTTGGGGCGGCGTGGTGCAGTTGCCCGGACGCTGAGCGCGGCTGCTCGAACATCAGGCTCGAAACCGGACTCGGAGCCGCGACCGGAACTACAGCACCGCACCGCGGATGAGCGCGCTGATCGCGTGCTGCGTGAAGTCGATGCGCACCTCAGACTCCACCAGTGACCGCCGAATTCCGCCGTCCGCGCTCTTCGGACTGGGCATCAGGTAGGCGTTCGCGGGCCGAATCTGGTCGCGGGTCAGCGCGTCGAGGGCCAGCCCCATCTGACGCTCTAACCGACTCGCGTCGCGCTCATGGTGCCGCGCCAGCGCATACGTCGAGACGATCGCCTCGGTGAAGCCTGCGGCGGCCGGTGCCTGCGGGATCATCAACGCGCTGAAGCCGTAATGCCCCGTGAAGTCGGCGTTGTCCCAGTTGCCCTCGCCGTATTGCATGCGCTCAATGAACGCCGCGTAGCCTTCGCAAAAGTCGATGTATTGCGGGTTCTTCAGCCGCGGCCACGCCTCTTCGGCGGCGATGCAGGTCCAGTGATCCGCGCCATAGATGAAGCGCCCAAGGAAATAGCCGGCGTACTTGGGGCCGGTCAGATAGTCCAAGGCGCGCCGGGCCGCGTCGAGGTAGCGCTGATCGCCGAGCACCTCATGCGCCATGACCAGCGCCAGCGCCGCCTCTTCAGAGAAGAACATCTTTCGAATCGCGGGGTTGGGCGCGGTGGTCTTCAACTCGAAGATATGGTGAAAGTCGCCATTCTCCTTTTGCATCGAGAGCACAAAGTTGGCCAGGCGCCGCGTCGTGTCGGCGTAGCGCGCGTCCTTGGTCTGCCGCTGATACTCGAGCATGCCGACCATCGTGAGCGACGCGGATCCCAGGTCGGCGCGGGCGCCTTTGACCACGCAGGTGCGATCTGGCGCCCCGCATTGCTTTGGCATCTGCGTGTTGAGCCACTCAATCGCCCGCTCCGAGCCGACCTTGTAGCGCGCCTCGCCGGTCAAGCCGTGCATGAGCGCCAGCGAGTAGACCGTGCCGGCATGCCGCGGGAGGCTGTAGTTGCGCGGGTTCGAGGGCGGGTGGTGGTTCATCAGCGGGTAGTACTGATAGTGAAATTGCCCGGTCTTCTGAATCTGACGCAGCACGAAGTCGCCGCCCGCCATGGCCGCCTTCTTCCACTCCGCCTTGCCGGTGTTGACCGGCGTGTTGCCGCGCGAAACAGGGAGCACACCGCCGCCGTCGGCTTCGATGAAGCCTTCGGTCCGCAGGCGCCGTATCGATCCGCGCCCCGTGTACTTGAGGGTGTCGCGCACCCACTTGGTGTCGAGGCCGAAGCGCATCTCGCGGATGCCCGGCACCAGCGGCGCGCGCCCGAAGCGCTGCCCCTTGATGAAGTCGTCGGGCAGCATCGTGACCGTCGTCTCGCCGTCCTGCTTGATCAGCCCGTCGACGCCCGGGTTGACGGCGAACGCCAACGCAGCGGTCGGCGACGTGATGAGCGGGGCCGTGTCGATGACGCGATCGACCTTGATGCGCCCCGCTGTGACGCGCTTGCCCTTCACGCGCGGGTGCTCGGCCAAGGCGTCGGCGGCCTGGGCGATACCCGCGGCCATGTCGACGCCCTCGCCGCGCACCCGCGCGACCGGGCGCCCCCGATCGTAGACGGTGACCCAGACCGCGCCAGGCACGCCCTTGAGCGCCGGCAATTCGGGCCGAAGTTCGCCCAGCAAGACGGCACGCAGATGGGCGATCGCCTGCCCCTGGCCGTCGACTGAGACCGGCGCCTGCGTGCTCGTCCCATAGATGAGGTGCACCGCGGCGCCCACGAAGAGCGGCACAACGAGCATGCCCAGCGCGACCTTCACGCTCAGTGAACCCGCCCCCATGTCGGCGCGGACCGCTGGGCGCAGCAAAGCCCGCATCAGCAGCCCCGGCAGCAAGCCGAGCACCTGCAGCGCGACGCTGGCGAACAGCAGCGCACCCACGGACGCGCCAAAGCCGAAATCACCGTAGATGGTGTGCAGGTATGACCAGGTCGCGATCAGGCCCGTCGCGATGATGATCATCGCCCCGAAGCCCAGCCATGCCGTCATGAGGCCAAGCCGCCAGCCCAGCCTGGAGCGCTTGAACAGCAGCAGACCGACGACGCCATGCAGCGCGCCGTAGGCCATGAGCGCGACGTTGACCGCTGGCGACTTCCACGGCAGCAGCGCCGCCACGGCCCCGATCAGCAGCACCGCATGGATGATCTCAACCACCCCCCAAAACCGAAAGGTGCGGCGGGTCTCGTCGGACCAGGTCTTGGACGCGACGGGGGTCGGGTCGCTGTTGGGGTCAATGGTCTTCGCGTCGGACATTCCAGGCAGCCTCCGGGTGCAGAAACGGCGACGAGCATGGGCCCAATCTGGCATCGGTGTCGAGGGTGCGGTCTACTCTACGTATGCAAATCCACAACTCTGCTCTCTCGGCATGGGTGCTCTGCGCTCTGGCCCTCGGCTGCGACGACGACGTGCAGGTGACGTCAACGCCCACAGACGCGTCAACGATGGGCGACGCCGTGACCGACGGCGCGCTGGGCGACATCCAGGCGCCCGACGCCGATGACCCCGGCGACGCGGCGATCGACATGGGCCCGGACGGGGCGCCGCAATGCGTACCGGTTGACGAGACCTGCGATGGCGTAGACCAGGACTGCGACGGCGCCGCCGACGAAGATCTCGCGCTGTCCTGCTGGCGCGGCGAAGAGGCCCTGCGCGGCGTCGGGCGCTGCGCCGATGGCCAGGAGGTGTGCCGCAGCGGCGCCTTTCAACGCTGTGAAGGCGAGATCGGACCGGTCGACGAGCTGTGCAACGGTGTCGATGATGACTGCGACGGCGTCACCGACGAGGTGACGCGCCCCTGCGCCATAGGCCCACCCGAGAGCGAAGGCGTGGGCGTCTGCGTGCCGGGCGCCGAAGCGTGCACGGGCGGCGTCTGGTCGGGCGAATGCGTCGACGGGGTGGGGCCGAGCGACGACGTGTGCAACGGCATCGACGACGACTGCGACGGCATGCCCGACGAAGGCCTCGCCGACTGCGACGACGTCGACGCCGACGATGATGGCGTGCTCGATGGCGCCGACAACTGCCCCGAGGTCTTCAACGTCGATCAGGTCGACACCGACGACGACGGGGCGGGCAACGCGTGTGATGACGATGACGACGGCGACGGCGCCCTCGACGATGACGACTGCGGCGTCATCGATCCGCTGCGCTTCCCCGGCGCCGACGAGCGCTGCAACGCGGTGGACGACGACTGCGACGGCAGCGTCGACGAGGCCCTGACTCAACGGTGCTACGACGGCCCCGAAGGCACCGACGGCGTGGGCGCATGCGCCGCGGGCGAGCAGGTGTGCGACGGCGGCGCCTGGGCCGCATGCGTCGGCGCGCGGCTGCCCGGCGCCGAGGTCTGCGATGGCGTCGACGGCGACTGCGACGGCGTGCTCGAGGAAGGGCTCGACGCCGGCTGGCCCGATGAGGATGACGACGGCTTCGGCGCCCAAGTTGCCCCAACCTGCCCGCGAGACGTGGGCCAGGCCGATAACCCGCTCGACTGCGACGACGCGGTGGGCGAGGTCAACCCCGACGCCATGGACACGCCCGATTCCGGCTATCTGGACGCCAACTGTGACGGCGTAGACGGCCGCCGCGATGCGCTGATCTTCGTGCACCCCGACGCCGACGACGCCCTCGCCGACGGCACAACCGCCGCGCCGTTTGGGACCATCGAAGCCGCGCTCGCCGTGGCCGACCCCGCCGACCAGGGCCTGGCGCTCGCGGTGGGCGATCACCCCGCGCCCGTGCGGCTCGTCGACGGCGTGCACCTGTACGGCGGATATGGCGAGGACTGGGTGCGCGGCGAGGTCGGCGACACCCGGCTGCTCAGCGGGGGCGGCGCCGACGACATCGTGGCGGTCTTCGCCGAAGACATCGCCGAACCGACGCGCCTCGATCACCTGATCGTCGAGTCGGCCGACGCGACGACGCCCGGCGCATCCAGCTATGCCGTCTGGGCTCGCAACGCGCCGGGTCTGCGGCTGCGCGACGTGCAGTTGCGCGCGGGTGAGGGCGCCGACGGGCAGCCTGGCGCCATGGGTTTGGTCGGCGAGGACGGACTGGCCGGCGCGAACGGCGGCAGCTGCGGTGGTGAGGCGGGCCTGGGCGCCGCGAGCGCATGCGGCGTGACCGGCGGCGATGGCGGACGGGGCGGTCCGCGCGATACCCGCGGTGAGGCGGGCCAGCCCGAAGGCTGTGGCGGTGGCGGCGGGCGTGATGGGGGTATCGCCGCCGGCGACGATGGCGGCAACGGCTGCTCGCCCGACCAAGTCGGGGCCGTCGGTGACGATGGTCAACCCGGCGGCGCTGGCCGCGTCATCGCGGGTTGGTTCGTGCCCGGTGCCGGCAGCGACGGCGCGCTCGGCAGCGCCGGCTTGCCCGGTGGCGGCGGCGGTGGTGGC
>JBNMOZ010000125.1:0-11178 GCA_051276005.1 Bradymonadia bacterium
CGGGCGCCTCAGCCTGGGGCGCTGCGGGCGCCTCAGCCTGGGGCGCTGCGGGCGCCTCAGCCTGGGGCGCTGCGGGCGCCTCAGCCTGGGGCGCTGCGGGCGCCTCAGCCTGGGGCGCTGCGGGCGCCTCAGCCTGGGGCGCTGCGGGCGCTGCGGGCGCCTCAGCCTGGGGCGCTGCGGGCGCTTCGCCCTCTGCACTCATCGGCTGGGGCTGATTCGTCGGGCCTTCACCGCGCTTGCGACCGCGACGGCGCCGCTTGCGCTTGCGCTTGCCGCCTTCACCGTCGCCGTCGCCGTCGCCATCGCTGTCGCCATCGTTGCCCTCAAGCCGCGCGATGACCTCGGGCGGCAAGCCGGGGGCTCGATTGTCACCCTTGGGGCGTGCGGGCAGCGCGGCCCAAGGGGACAGCGCTTCGACGGCCTCGGTGGCGCCAGAGATGTTGGCGGCGTCGCCGTCAAAGTGAAAACGACCGGTGGGCCAAACCAGGTCGAGGGTCGCCCAGGGCGCCCAGCCATGATCGTCGCGGATGCGCACCTGCCACATGCGGCCATCGGTCGCGATCAGCAAGCGCGCGCCGGCACCGTCGCCGACGGTCGCCTCGGCGTGACGCACCATGTGGTTGAGGCCCGCGCCGGGCCGACTGACGACGACAACCGCGCGCGGCGAGCTGTTCGTACGATCCGGCCGCTCAAGCAACGCCAACTCGAAGCGACCGCTGTCGCCGCGGCCCCGACGCTTGCGGCGCCAATCCAAGCGCATGCTCAGCGGCGACCAGCCCAGCGACTCGAGGAACGGGATCACCAACAGGCTGCGCACCTCGGCCGTCGTGACCGCGGTCGCCTGCTGCCAGGCGGCCAGGCGCCGTGCCCGTACGAGGCCGGCGGCCACCGCGTCGAGCCGATCGAAAGGCGCGCCGCGCCCGGCGAGGTTTGAGAGCACGCCCTGATCGCCGATGCCGTCGAGGTCGGGCAAGTACTCCGTGCCGCTGCTGGCAGGACGGCCCTTCTCATAGGCCGCGCGCAGGCGGCTCGCGTCGTCGCCGCTGACCAGCCCCAGCCGCGACTTGCGCGCCTCGGACAGGGCGATGGCTTCAATGCGACGCCAGGCGACCCGACGCACGTGGCGCAGGTCTTGGCTGTCGGCGTGGCCCAGGCCGGGCACGAACTGATACGGCGCGTCGGTGACTTCGCCCACAGCGGTGACCGCGGTGCCCAGCGCGAGCGCGATCAGGGCGCCCTCGGGCATGTCGACGAAGCGCTGGACGTGCCCGGCATACAGATCGGGCGCGGCGCCGTACGGGCCGTGGTTAGCGGGCCCGATCGCGGCGAGGCCGTAGCGACAGAAGAAGGGCGCGAAGTTGCGTCCATGTGCCTTGTCGGCTTCACCAGCGGCGAGGATCCAGACGGATTGCGACATGTATTCGGCCTCTCGGTACGCAGCAGTAGCAGGGTTGAGGCGGGGACCATAGCAGCCCGCGCACGGCCCGGCTATGGTGGCTGCGACGCGGGGCGACTTCCCGAGCGCGCGGCGCAAGCATTAAGCGCAACTCGGCCTGCCGACCGTTCAAGGCGGGGGCTGGATTTGCGTCGTTGCGGCTGCGCGCAGCGCTCGCCAAGCGCAGAGAACGCGGGCCCGTGTCATGGGCGAGTCGGGCACCTTGAGCCCCTCGGGCCATGGCACAGAGAGCTTCCCAGAGCGGTCGACGACGATGCCGGCTCCGTCCCGAGTCGATATGTCGCAACGCATCATCACCAACAGGCAAGCGGCCATCGCATCGTCGTTGACCACCCGCGCACAGTCCATCGCGTGGCTTCGGGCGCGCAGGTCCAAGGCGTAGTCGGCGATGCGTCCGGCGATGAAGAAGCCCGCGACGCCGCCCGCCAGCATCAGGTAGGGCGACCACAGCGCGACCGCCGCCCCGATGCCCCGGTCGCCCGTGCGTCTGACCCGCAAGGCCGCGCCCAGGACGATGCCCAAGGCGAGCACCGAGAAACCACCGAAGATTGCGGTTGAGATCCAAAAGCCCGTACCAGGCACTGAGGTGCCCCAAAAGCGGCTGACGAGCACCGGCAAACCAATGCAGATCGCCGCCATGACCGGCGTGCCCAATGCGGTCATCAATAGGGTCCGGCGCGTCAGGGCGGTGCGCGGTGCGGAGCCCTTCATGTTGCCCTATTCGGAGCCCAGGATAAGGTCGGTCTTGCGGATCGGCGCGGGCTCGTCGTTGAGCAGGAAGAACGCCGCGACCCCGGCCGCTGCAGCTGCGGTCCCCGCCCCCACCCAGACCCAACCGCTGACGCCGCCTTCGTCTTTGTCGCCTTCGAGCTTGTGCAGGATCACCGCGATCTCGGGCGAATCCTTGCCCGCCTCAAGCGTCACCGGCACCTCGTTGATCCGATAGTTGCCGTACGGCAGGTAGATCGAGACCGGCACCGAGATGTCGGTGTTGCGGAACCGATCGCGGATCGTCTGAAACTGCTTCTTCTTCTTACGGTTGATGATGCCGGTCTGCGACTCGATGTGAATGCGGCCGTTCGGGTTCGTCTCGTTCTGCGAGGCCTTGATCGTGATCTTGCCGTACTGGCTGTCGAGGGTCTCTTGCAGTTGTTGCACGCGCAACGTCTCACGCTCTTGGGTGGCCAGCGTCTTCGCCAACGCCGTCATGGCGAACGCATCCTCGAGCAGCAGCAGCTCACGCGCCGTCAGCCCACGGTAGTACACGGTCTTGAAGTCGGCCTTGCCGGCCGGCATCTTCCAGGCGCGGTCGAGGAAGACCTTCGCCTGCTTGAACTGGTCGCGCTGCGCATACAGCACGCCCTGATCGCGCACCTCATCGAGGGACTGGGCCTGGGCACCCACAGCGCCGCCGAGCAGGGTCAGCAGCAGACACAGAGCCATCCTCATGGGAGCACCTCACAGATGTTCATGGCGTTGCAGGTCATGGCATCCATGCCACCGACACAATCGGCGTCCTCGATGCACTCCACACAGCCGTAGTCGGCCGGGTCGCAAACCGGCGTCAACCCGTCGCAGCCGTCGTTGTTGGCCGGGTCACAGGCCTCACAGCCCACGCCATCGACGCATTGACCGGCGGGACCAAGGCATTCCGTGTCGTCGTTGCAGATGCGGCAGGTGAAGTCGCCCGCGTCGCAGACCGGAAGAGCCGGATCGACGCAGCCCGCGTTGTCGTCGGTCGGGTCGCAGGCCTGGCAGCCCTCGCCGGGGACGCATTCGGGCGCCCCCGCGTCGCACTCGGCGTCGTCACCGCATCCGCGGCACGTGAAGTTGCCCGCATCGCAGACCGGCGCGGCGGGATCGACGCAGCCCGCGCTGTTGTCGGTCGGATCGCAGCCACGGCAGATCTCGTCGACGCATTGCCCGCCGTCGCAATCCGCATCGTCGTTGCAGCCGCGGCACACGAAGTCGACGCCACAAAACGGCGTCAAGCCCGCGCAGCCGTCGTTGGTCGCCGGGTCGCAGCCCTCGCAGCCCACGCCGTCGACACATTCACCGGCCGGGTCGGCGCACTCCGCGTCGTCATCGCAGATGCGGCAGGTGAAGTCGCCCGCGTCGCAGAACGGCACGTCCGGATCGGCGCAGCCCGCGTTGTTGTCGGTCGGATCGCAGGCCTGGCAGCCCTCACCGGCGACGCATTCGGGCGCTCCCGCGTCGCACTCGGCGTCGACGGCACAGGCGCGGCACGCGAAGTTGCCCGGGTCGCACACCGGCGCTGCCGGATCGGCGCAGCCCGCGTTGTTGTCGGTCGGATCGCAGTCGCGGCAGAGCGCGTCAACGCATTGCCCGCCATCGCACTCCGCGTCATCCTCGCAGCCGCGGCACACAAAGTCGGCGCCACACAAAGGCGTCAAGCCCGCGCAGCCGTCGTTGGTCGCCGGGTTACAGGGTTCACAGGTCGCGTCTGCCACGCAGAACTCACCCAGGCACTCGACATCGTTCTGGCACCCGCGACAGGCGAAGTCGTCGCCGCAGACCGGCGCGGCGTCGTCGTCGCAGCCATCGTTGTTCACCGGATCGCAGAACTCGCAGGCGCCTTCGACCAAGCACTGGCCGCCGTCGCACTCGGCGTCGTCCGCGCAGGCCGCGCAGGTGAAGTCGGCCTGGCAGATGGGCTCCAGGTCGGCGCAGCCGTCGTTGAGGCCCGGCTCACAGGTGCGGCATTGCCCAGCGACGCATTGGCCGTCGCCGCACTCTGCATCATCGGCGCAGTCGCGACAGACGAAGTCATCACCGCAGATGGGCGTGGGGTTGGCGCAACCGGCGTCGTCGGCCGGGTCGCAGACGCGGCACTGGTCGCCCACGCACTCGTCGTCGGCCCCGGGTCGGTCAGCGCACTCAACATCGTCACCGCAACCGCGGCAGGCAAAGTCGTCGCCGCAGATGGGCGCCGCAGGATCGTCGCAACCGGCGTCATCGCCCGTGTCGCACAGGGCGCATTGCCCGGCGACACACTGGTCGAGATCGCCCGGTCGATCGACGCACTCGCCGTCGTCGCCGCACGCTCGGCACGCGGCCGCGTCCTCACAGATCGGGGCGGCAGGATCGTCGCAGCCGCCATCCGTATTGGGATCGCAGATCGCGCACTTGCCACCCACGCAGAACTCGGCGCCGCACTCATTGTCGTTCACGCAGACCCGGCAGACAAAGTCGCCCGCGTCGCAGATCGCGGCATCTTCCTCCTCGCACCCGGCGTTGTCGGCCGGATCGCAGACCTGGCAAGCGTCGTTGACGCATTGGCCACCGGCGTCTGCACATTCCGCGTCGAGAGCACAGCCTCGGCAGGCAAAGTCGTCACAGATCGGCGTGTTGCCGACACAGTTCGCGTTGTCGGCCGGATCGCAGAGCTGGCAGGCGCCGGTGTCTGCGCACTCGGGCCCTCGTGGATGCCCAACGCATTCGCCGTCGCCGACACAGCCTCGG
Source organism: Bradymonadia bacterium (assembly GCA_051276005.1). Classification (GTDB taxonomy): domain Bacteria; phylum Myxococcota_A; class Bradymonadia; order UBA7976; family UBA1532; genus JBNMOZ01. The sequence continues at coordinate 4,940 of JBNMOZ010000125.1, forward strand.
CAGGCGGTCGGCTGGCTCAGGTCGCAGATCGGCTGGTCGCCGTTGGTGTCACAATCGTCGGCGTCGCGGCACTCGCCGCACTCACCGGCCACGCAGAACGGCTCGCCGCCCGCACAGGGCGCATCCGCACCACATGCACAGACGCGATCGGCACAGCTGTCGGCGGCGGCCAGGTCGCAGCCTGTCTCGCAGTTCAGGCACGCGCCATCTGCGGCTGTCGGCACGCAGTTGGGCACCGCACCACAGCACAGGGTGCCCAGATCGCAGCCATCCTGGGTGACCGGATCGCAGACCTCACAGCGCCCGCCAACGCATTGACCGTCGCCGCACTCGCCGTCGTTGATGCAGCCGCGGCAGTCTTCAAGGCCCGCGTCGCAGATGGGCGCGTCGCCCGCGCAGCCCGCGTTATTGGCAGGGTTGCAGGCGTTGCAGGCGCCTGACGGCAGGCACTCGACGCCCACGCCGCATTCGGCGTTCTCGGCGCAGGCGCGGCAGGCATCGCCGCCATCGCAAATCGGCGTATCGCCGCTGCAGCCTAGGTCGTTCGCTTCGTCGCAGAACTGGCAGGCGCCGCCCGTGCAGACGTCGCGATCGCCGGGGCGAATTGTGCATTCGGCGTTATTGGCGCAGGCGCGGCAGTCGCGGCTCGCGGCGTCACAGACAGGCGCGGCGCCCACCTCGATGCAGCCGTCGGTGTTGGTCGGATCGCAATCGGCGCAGGCCCCGCTGACGCACTCGGCGCCGTTGGGGTTGCCGGCACATTCGCCGTCGTTCGCGCAGCCCTGACAGACGAAACCGGGTCCGCATACGGGCGTCGCAGAGCCCGCGTCGCAGCCCGAGTTGTCGACCGGATCGCAGATACGGCATCGCTCAGCGACGCATTGGCCATCGCCACATTCGCCATCGGCAGCGCAGCCGCGGCAGGTCCGCGAACCGGCATCACAGACGGGCTGGGCGGCCAAGCAGCCGCCGTCGTCGGCCGGGTCGCAGACTTCGCACCGCTCGCCGACGCACTGGTCGAGGGCGCCCGGCAAGATGACGCACTCGGCGTCGTTGGCGCAGCCGTCGCAAGTCGCGTTGAATTCGCAGATCGGGCGCTCCGCGGGGCAGCCTTCTTGCTGACCGGGATCGCATTCGACGCAGCGGCCGCCGAAGCATTGCCCCGGGCACTCGCTGTCGTCGTTGCAGATGCGGCAGGTCAGGTCGCCTGCGTCGCAGATCGGCTGGTTGGCCGCGCAGCCCAGGTTGCCGTCGGGATCGCAGGCTTCACACGCACCCGCCACGCAATGGTCGTCGCTGCCGTCTCGGCGGCACTCGGCCGTCTCAGCGCAGACGCGGCACGCGTCGGCATCGCAAATCGGCGTCTCGGCAGAGCAGCCGGCGTTGTCGGCCTCGTCGCAGACGGAGCACTCGGCGTTGACGCATTGGGCGCGATCGTCAGGGCGCGCGGCGCAGTCGCCGTCTACACCACACGGCCGGCATTGACCGTCGGGGCCGCAGATTGCCGTCTCGGCGCAGCCATCAAACGTCGCCGGATCGCACTCGGTGCACCGCCCGGTGACGCAGCCTGAGAGGCCCTGTGCGCCGCACTCGCCGCGATCGGCGCAGGCGCGGCAAAAGCGCCCAGCGTCGTCGCAAATGGGCGCGTCGCCATTGATGACGCAGCCGGAGTTGTCGTTGGGATCGCAGCCGACGCACTGACCGGCCACGCACTCGAGGCCCGCGCGTCCACCCAGGTTGCATTCGCCATCGTCGCCGCAGCCCCGACAGGTCAACGTGTTCGGATCGCAGCGCGGCGCCGCGGGATCAACGCAGCCGGCGTTGTCGATGGGATCACACTGGGTGCAGGCCCCGCCCACGCATTGATCGAGGCTGCCAGGTCGCAGCTCGCACTGGCCGTCGACGGCGCAGGCCTCGCAGGCGCCGCCGGTGCAGATCGGCGTATCGCCGGCCTCATCGCAGCCGATGGCCGTGGCCGGTTCGCACTCCTGGCAGCGGCCGCCGACGCATTGGTCTTGGCCCACTGTCCCCACGCGCGGCGGGCACTCCAGGTCGTTCGCGCAGCCGCGACAGGTCAGGGCGGCGTCGCAGATGGGCGCTTCGCCCTGGGGGGCGCACCCGATGTTGGTGACCGCGTCGCAGCCCTGACAGATCCCGTCGACGCACTCCTGCTGCAAGCCGCCTTCGGCCGGGCATTCGGGCGTGGCGTCGCAGCCGCGACACGTGAAGGGCTCGCCCGCCACGCCATCGTCGGCGCTGTCACAGATCGGCGCCTCGGCGCCGCAGCCGCGGTCGTCTTCGGGATCGCACACCTCGCACCGTCCGGCGACGCAGCGGTCGTTGTCACCGGGTCGACCGACGCAGTCCGCGTCGTTGCCGCAGGCCCGGCAGGTGCGCTGTAAGACGTCACAGATGGGCATGTCGGCGTTCTCGGCGCAGCCGTCATGGTTGCGCGGATCGCACGCAGCGCACTCGGTCCCGACGCATTGCAGGCGGCCGGTGTTGGCCGTCGCGGGCGCGCTCTGGCAGAAGCGGTCGAGGTCGGCGCGGCATTCGACGCAGCGGTTGTCGACGCAGGCCTGGCCCTCGCGGTTGGCGACGCAGTCGGTGTCGTCGTCGTTGGTCGGGCCGCTGTCGCATTCTTCGCATTCGGCAGCCACGGGATCGCAGGCGGGGGCGTTGGGGTTGGCGACGCAGGCGTCGGGCACCACGCAGGTCGCGTCGCCCCCACAGGCGTCCGCCGAGCCACACCGGCACCCGCGATCGACGCAGCGATTGGCGACCGCGTCGTTGCACGCTTGGTCGCACGCACCGCATTGCGTCGTGGGATCGGTCGGCTCGCAGCGCCCGTCGCAGCACAGCGAGTTGTCATCGCAGTCGTTATTATCGCGGCACTCCGCGCAGCCGCCGCCCACGCAGAACGGCGCAGCGTCGATGCACGCCGCCTCGCCGTCACACAGGCATTGGCGATCGACGCAGACGTTGGCGTTGAGCACCGGCTCGCCGTTATGAAGCGCGCTGCACACGCCATCGGCGCCACAGCTTGTGCATTGGCCCTCGAGCGCCGTCGCGACGCAGGCGTTGTCGCAGCACAGCTCGTCGGGTCCGCAGCCGCCCTGATCGCCTGGATCGCAGACCGCGCACAGGCCGTTGACGCATTCGTCGCCCGCGGGGTTCGCGGCGCAGTCGGCGTCGGCCACGCAGGCGGAGCACGGCAGGTTTTCGTCGGTCACGCCGTCGCAATCGTCATCGACCGCGTTGCAGCCGGCGCCTTCTTCAACGCCCGGCGCAGTTGCCGCGCCGCTGCAGGCCAGCGCGCCGGCGGTGCAGACCGTGGCGGCCGTGAACGCGCAGGCGCCCACCCCATCGCTGCAGTCGACGCCGACGCCGATCACTTCGCCCTCGTCGACGACGCCATCGCAGTCATTGTCGACGCCATCGCAGGTCTCAGCCGCGAGCACCTCGGCGCCCGGGCCCTGCTCGGCGACGCAGCGCCCGCCCTCGGTGAAGTCGAAGACGGTCGAGCCGTCCTCAGCCGCGATGACCTGGGCCTGCGAGAGCTTGAGGACACAGTCGGCGCCGCAGGCGTCATCGGGTGAAAATGTACGGCAGATGGTCGCGTCCGGTCCGCCGGTGGCGAGGAAGAACAGCGACGCTTTGAGGGCCGTGCCGGGCGCGAAGTCGAGCGCGCCGCCGAGCGGCTCACTCAACCGACCGGCTTCCCAATGCAGCGGCAGCGCACTGACGGCTCCGCCGGCCCGCGGCTCGGCGACCAAGCAGGCGTTGACGCGCGCGGCGCCCACCGACTCATCCAGCCCAGCGCGACACAGGTCGTCGCCATCGACGGCGCCCAGACAGGCGCTCAGATCAACACCGAGCGCGGTGATCTCGACCTTCGGCTCGGCGCAGCCTGCCGCCCATACCATCATGCTCAAAGCCCAGACGCGACGCATGCAATTCCCCTTCGCGCCATCCCCATGGCGCCTGTTGATGGGGAACAGCATAGCTCACTTCGACGTATCGTTCGCCCTCGGCTTGGCCTTGACCTTGAATCAGCGCCCCGCAGCCGCACACACTCCCGCGATCCGCTCGATAGATTGGAATGTAATGATACGTACCTTCGCCTTGATCCTCGCTTGCGCACTCCCCGTGGTCGCTTGCGACGCCGAAGAGGCTGACAGTGCGCCCGCGCAGGACGCTGCTGTGCTGGTCGACGCCGAGAGCGGCGCAGGCGGTCAGGGCGGCGAAGGCGGTCAGGGCGGCGTCGGCGGCGTCGGCGGCGCGGTCGATGCCGGGATGGACGCCGGCTCACGCCCCGACATGGCGAGCGCATGCGCGCCGGCGGGCGTCGTCGACTTCATGACCGATGACGGCGTTCGGCTGGTCGCCGACTTCGCGCCGGCCGGCCCGCGGGTGACGATCCTTCTGCACATGATCCCGCCCAGCAACACCCGCAGCAACTACCCTGGCGCCTTCATCGACGCGCTCAACGCCCGCGGCATCAGCGTGCTCAACGTCGATCGCCGCGGCGCTGGCGACTCCGACGGCGACGCCCGCGACGCGTACATGGGCCCCAACGGCTGGCTCGACGCCAAGGCCGCGCGCGACTTTGTGCTGGCCACGGGCTGCGCCATCGATCCGGCGCGCGTCACGATCGTGGGCGCCTCGAACGGCACCACGACCGCCCTCGACTACGCCATCGAGGCCCCAGCCGACGCGCAGCCCGCGGCCCTCGTCTTGCTTACGGGTGGCGGCTACACCGAGGGCCAGTACCGCATCGCCGATCAGCGCGCGCGCCTTGACGCGTTGCCGATCCTCTTTGTCTTCTCGACGGCCGAGCGGGGGTGGAGCGCAGAATTTGCAGGGCTGATGGCCGCGCCAAGCTGGCAGTTCATCGAATACGCCGACGGCGCCCACGGCACGCGAATGTTCGGCGCCGTCCCGGAGTCAATCGCGGCGGTCGCCGAATGGATCGACACCACAACGCCCTGACTTATCTATCGCGCGCACGCCGACTTATGGTGCAATGCGCCTCCCTCAGCCCCAGGAGCATTCATGTCTGACGGTCTGTCCATGCTCGACGTGTTCGAGAGCAACTTTGATCGCGCGGCGGCGTACGTCCAAGCCTCTGCCGGCAGCATCGCGAATATCAAGGCGTGCAACGCGGTCTACGAGCTCGCTTTCCCAGTGAACATCCGCGGAGAGATCGTCACGTTCCGCGGCTATCGCGCGGAGCACAGCCACCACCGCACGCCGACCAAGGGCGGCATCCGCTTCGCGCCCGACGTCGACCTTGAAGAGGTCAAAGCGCTCGCAGGCTTGATGACCATCAAGTGCGCGGTGGTCAATATTCCCTTTGGCGGCGCCAAGGGGGGCGTCACCATCAACCCCAAGGACTATGAAGAGCACGAGCTGGAGCGCATCACGCGCCGTTACGCCACCGAGCTGATCAGCAAGAACTTCATCGGCCCGGCCGTCGACGTGCCGGCCCCCGACATGGGCACCAGCGGCCGCGAGATGGCCTGGATCGCCGACACCTACTCGATGCTGCGCCCCGGCGACCTCAACGGCCTCGGCTGCGTGACCGGCAAACCCCTGAGCTCGGGCGGCATCCGCGGCCGCGTCGCCGCCACCGGCCGCGGCGTTGAGTTTGCCATGCGCGAGGCCGTCAACAACGCCACCCTGCGCGCCCGTCACGGCATCTCCCAGCTCGCCGGCGCCCGCGTCATCGTGCAGGGCTTGGGCAACGTGGGCTTTCACTTCGCGCGGCTCGCGCGGCAACAAGACGACGTGCGCATCGTCGGCATCGGCGAGTACGACTGCACGCTGTACAACCCCGAGGGCATCGACTTCGACGCGCTCACTGAGTACCGCGCCAACAACAGCGGCTCGATCAAGGGCTTCAGCGGCGCCCAGACGCTGCCCAGCCAGGCCTGCTTGACCCTCGACTGCGACATCCTGGTGCCCGCCGCGATGCACAACCAGCTGACCGTGGCCAACGCCGCCGACGTGAAGGCCAGCCTGATCGTTGAGGGGGCCAACGGCCCGACGACGAGCGCTGCCGACGACATCTTCCGCGAGACCGACAACATCGTCGTGGTGCCCGACATCTACGCGAACGCAGGCGGCGTGACCGTCTCGTACTTCGAGTGGATCAAGAACCTCTCGCATATGCGCTTTGGTCGCATGGCGCGCCGCGTCGGCAGCCGCACCCAGCTGCGCATGATCGATGGCATCGA